>NZ_JAIUHJ010000009.1:0-249895 GCF_020165105.1 Mesorhizobium sp. CA5
CCAAGCACAATAGACTTCGCGGCCAAAACCCCTCTGCGAGCCTGTTCTCGCTAACTGCGCAACAGGCCCCTTGTGGGAGAAGGTGGATCGGCGCGCTAGCGCCGAGACGGATGAGGGGTGCTCCAGCTTGACGCAGGCGTCGCTCAAGCCTTCCCAGGCACCGTCCTGATCACCGTGCCCCAGGGATCCTCACGGCTCGTCTCCTCCTTCACATTGTCCGAGCGCATCTCGATCCAGGCGAGGCCCGAGCGCGACGGATCGCGGCGGCCGGCGCCGGCGCTCTGCCAGGCATTGGCGCCGATATGGTGGTGGTAATGGCCGGACGACAGGAACACCGCCTGGCCGCCATATTTGGCGACGGTGTCGAAGCCGAACTGGTCATGCCACCAGGCCTCCGCGTCCTCCGGCCGACCGACGCGCAGATGCACATGGCCGACAATGGTGTTTTCCGGCGCGCCCTGCCAGCCGGCATCGCCCGCCGGGACGCTGCCCACCACCGCCTGCAGGTTCAGCCGCTCGGTCGCCATGGCAATTCTGTCGCCGTTCCATTTCCAGTCCTGCGGGCGACGATCCGCATAGATCTCGATGCCGTTGCCCTCTGGGTCGGTAAGATAAAGCGCCTCGCTGACCAGATGGTCGGAGGCGCCCTCGATGCCGATGCGATTAGCGGCGGCGTGGCTGATCCAGCGGCCAAGGTCCGCACGAGACGGCAAAAGGAAAGCGGTGTGAAAAAGGCCGGCGCTACGCGGATCGTCGGGCTTGGCCGACGAATCCTGTTCGAGCACCAGCAATGGCCGATTGGCTGCGCCGAGCGTGATCGCGCCGTCGGCGCGGCTCAGTTCCTGCAGGCCGACGACGGCGCGGTAATAGGCCGCCAGGCTTTCGGCATCGCGCGCCTTTAGCCCGACACGCGACACGCTGACCGGGGTGGTCGCGGCAAAAGGCAGTTCGCTCATCAAACTCTCCGTTCGGGCAGCGCTTATCCCAGCATGGGATTGTCGTGGCCGCCAGCCATTGTTCCTTGTTCCCCTCCAAATCGTCGATTGCGATCGTTCACACAAGAGAGCAAGAATCGAACAAGTTGTTCACAATTGTGATCGCCCCGAATTTTCCGACAGGGTTGCAGCCAAGAAGGCCGCTCGCTACATCGGCGCCATGAAAGTCAAAGACGCAGATATCCTGATCGTGCCGGGCTACACCAATTCCGGCCCCGAGCACTGGCAGACCCGCTGGCAGTCGAAACTGTCGACGGCGCGCCGGGTCGAGCAGGCGGAATGGACCAAACCCGTGCGTGAGGACTGGACGGCGAGCGTGGCCAACGCCGTCAACGAGGCAGAGCGGCCGGTGGTGCTTGTTGCGCACTCGCTGGGCGTGACGGCGGCGGTGCAGGCCATCCCGCAATTCAAGAAGCCGGTCGCCGGCGCGTTCTTCGTCGCGCCGCCCGACGTCTCCAATCCGGAAATCAGGCCAAGGCATTTGATGACCTTCGGCCCCTATTCGCGCGATCCCCTGCCCTTTCCGTCCATCGTGATCGCCAGCCGCAACGATCCGTTCTGCGCCTTCGAGGTCGCCGAGGACATTGCCGCCGCCTGGGGATCGCTCTTCATCGACGCCGGCGAGGCAGGCCATCTCAACCACGACGCCGGCTTCGGCCCGTGGCCCGAGGGTTCGATGACTTTCGCCAAATTCCTGACGGAACTGAAGCAGCCCTGAGACGGCCCAAGGTGTGTTGAGATTCAGGTCAGGCTGAGTCGAAAATGGTGGATTCCGAGAACCGGAGCGGAGCGTACTTAAAGTACGTGAGCACCGGAAGCGCAGGAAACCGCCATTTGCAGGCCGGCCTCACCTGAATATCAGCACACCTTAGGAGCCGATTGAATCCCGCATGCTTTTCAGCAGCGTTTTCGCGCCGAGCGAGATCAGCGTGTGGTCCGAGCCCATGGCGAGCAGCCGAAAACCCATCGACACGACGCGCCCGGCAATCGCCGGTTCGATGACATAGATCGCCGCATGCTTGCCGGCCTTGCGGGTCCGCTCGGCGATCGACGCGACCGTCTCCATCATGCTTTCCAGCGTCGAGTTGATGGTGGTGCCGTTCGACCAGGCGATCGAGAAATCCGACGGACCGACGAAGATGCCGTCGATGCCGGGCGTATCCAAAATACCGTCCAGCGCCTCGAGGGCAGCCCGCGTCTCGACCATGGCGAAAGCCATGGTGCGCTGGTTCGTGTCGCGCAGCCATTCGGCATGGTCGCCCTTGCCATGGCGCGGGAAAGCATAGGTCGGGCCCCAGGAGCGTTCGCCCAGCGGCGGATATTTCATCGCGGCGGCGAACTGCCTTGCATCGGCAACGGAGTTCACCATCGGCGCGATCACCGCCTCGGCGCCGAAATCGAGCGCGCGGCTCGCCATGTCGAAGCGTCCGACCGGAATGCGCACCAGCGCCGGCTTGTTGGCGGCGAGCACCGGCACCAGGCCGCGCAGCACGCTGTCCTCATGATGGCCGCCATGCTGCATGTCGAGGGTGACGGCGTCAAAGCCCTGCTTGGCGATGATTTCGACCGTCAGCGCGTCCGGCACGCCCGACCAGGCAGTGAACAGCGTTTCGTCGGCGGCCAGGCGGGACTTGAGCGACATCGAAAGTTTCCTTGTGAACAATCCGCAGTTTTGGCCGGAAACGACGCGAAGGCAAAGAAAAACCGCCCGGTTGGGCCGGGCGGTCGATTGGTCCAGTCAGAGCAATTCCAGGAAAAGTGTGTAACGGTTTTCCGTCCGGAATTGCGTAAAAACAAAGAGATAGGGGATGATGCCGAAACGCGCAAAGCGGTTCTCGGACGACACCATGTCCGCACAGCCTCAGCTGTTCTTGATCTCCTCGATCGCCTGCGCCATCAGCTCGTCCATGGTGCGGCGGATCTGATGGTCGGACTGGGCGACGCCGGCCGCGTCAAAATCCGTGCGTATCTTGCGGAAAACATCGTGGTCGCCCGCTTCCTCGATATCGGAGACCACCACTTCCTTGGCATAGGCTTCGGCATCGGCGCCGGATTTGCCCAGTTTCTCGGCGGCCCACAGACCAAGCGCCTTGTTGCGGCGCGCCGCGGCCTTGAAGCGAAGCTCCTCGTCGAAGGCGAATTTGCGCTCAAAACCCTCTTCGCGGTCTTTCATGCTGCTCATGACGTCCCTCCGATCAATCCGATTCGCTTGGCGGTGAATATGTGTGGTGGGCAAGCACAAACCAAAAGGCCGCGGGCCGGTCAATATGCTTCGTCGCATGCTGCGCTGCGGCATTTCAGTCCCGAAAGCGGTTGATTCGCGGGATTTGCGGATTGAGCAAACAAGACGATTGCGATAACACCGGCATTGAACGCCGCCTTCGCCATACTAATTTAGGCAGACGGGCAGGAACCGGTCACTCGCCGCTTGCCCGCAGATCCAGAGAAAAAATCAAATGAAAAATCGCCGCCGCATTTACGAAGGCAAGGCCAAGATCCTCTATGAGGGCCCTGAGCCGGGGACACTGATCCAGTTTTTCAAGGACGATGCCACCGCTTTCAACAAGAAGAAGCATGAAGTGGTCGATGGCAAGGGCGTGCTCAACAACCGCATTTCCGAGCACATCTTCAACCACTTGAACCGGATGGGCATCCCCACCCACTTCATCCGCCGGCTCAACATGCGCGAGCAGTTGATCAAGGAAGTCGAGATCATCCCGCTCGAGGTGGTGGTTCGCAATGTCGCCGCCGGCTCGCTATCCAAGCGCCTCGGCATCGAGGAAGGCACGGTGCTGCCGCGCTCGATCATCGAATTCTACTACAAGGCCGACGCGCTCGACGACCCGATGGTGTCGGAAGAGCACATCACCGCCTTCGGCTGGGCAAGCCCCCAGGAAATCGACGACATCATGGCTTTGGCCATCCGCGTCAACGACTTCCTGTCCGGCCTGTTCCTCGGCGTCGGCATCCAACTCGTCGACTTCAAGATCGAATGCGGCCGCCTGTTCGAGGGCGACATGATGCGCATCGTCGTCGCCGACGAGATCTCGCCGGATTCCTGCCGCCTGTGGGACGTCGCCACCCAGGACAAGCTCGACAAGGACCGTTTCCGCCGCGACATGGGCGGTCTGGTCGAAGCCTATCAGGAAGTTGCCCGCCGTCTCGGCATCATCAACGAGAACGAGCCGCCGCGCCCCACGGGCCCCGTGCTCGTCGCCTCTTCCGAGGCGCCTAAGGGCCTGAAGCACTGAATATTGACGGGCCTGCCGGACAATGGCAGGCCTCCCTAACTGACGATCTGCCCAGGAGCATCGATGAAAGCCCGTATCACCGTGACCCTCAAGAACGGCGTCCTCGACCCGCAGGGCAAGGCGATCGAGCACGCGCTCTCCGGGTTGGGCTTCGACGGCGTCGGCCAGGTGCGGCAGGGCAAGGTGTTCGACATCGAACTCACCGGAACCGACAAGGCCAAGGCCGAAGCCGACCTCAAGGCCATGTGCGACAAGCTTCTGGCGAACACGGTGATCGAGAACTACGCGGTGGAGATCGCCTGACAATGAAATCAGCCGTCGTCCTCCTGCCTGGCCTCAACCGCGACCGCGACATGATCGCGGCGCTGACCAAGATTTCCGGCCATGCGCCGGCGACCGTCTGGCAGACCGACACTGAAATCCCCGATGTCGACCTGATCGCTATCCCGGGCGGCTTCTCCTTCGGCGACTATCTGCGCTGCGGCGCCATCGCGGCGCGCATGCCGGTGATGCGCGCGGTCGCCGAAAAGGCGGCCAAGGGCGTGACCGTTATCGGCGTCTGCAACGGCTTCCAGATTCTCGTCGAGGCGGGATTGCTGCCCGGCGCTCTGATGCGCAACGCCTCGCTGAAATTCGTCTGCCGGCAGGTGAAGCTCGAGATCGCCAACGCCAACACCATGTTCACCCGCGGCTACCAGCCTGGACAGGTGATCCGCTCGCCGGTGGCGCATCATGACGGCAACTATTTCGCCGATGCCGAGACGCTTGCCCGGCTCGAAGGCGAAGGCCAGGTGGTGTTCCGCTATGCGGAAAACACCAACCCCAACGGCTCGATCAACGACATTGCCGGCATCGTCAACGACAAGGGCAATGTGCTCGGCCTGATGCCGCATCCGGAAAACCTGATCGAGGCGGCGCATGGCGGCAATGACGGACGGGCGCTGTTCGAAAGCGCGCTCGGCATCGCTGCCTGATCCTTTAACATCCTATCGGAACGCGGGGGCGGACTGACCATGAGACTGACGATCGCTCGCCTTGCTCTCCTGGCCGCCGCCGGGCTCGCCTTGGCTTCCTGCCAGTCCAGCCCCAAGACGACGCCGATTCCCTCGGGCAAGAGCGCCTCGCTGCTCGCGATGGAACAGGTTGCCATCGCAGCGCATAAATGCTGGATCGCCAGCAAGGACCCGGCCTTCAAGCCCTACCAGATGGCCAATGAGCTCAATTCCTACAGCGGCACGCCGCGCTTCCTGCTGGTGCCCGCCAAGCATTATGGCGGCAAGCCGCTGCTGGTCGTGCAGGCGCAGGGAAATTCCCGCCGGGTCGACGTGTTCGGGCCGCTGATGAACGAGCCGCTCGGCGCGCGCATCGGTTCCGACATCGCCCGCTGGCAGGCCGGCAATCCGTCCTGCGCGGCTGCCGCCTGAGGTTGTCATGGCCCGGTTCCTGCAGACCGCGGGACTGGCTGTCGGGCTGATTGCGCTTGTTCTGCAATTCGCCATCACTATCCCGGCATCGATGGCCGCAGGCCGCGGCCTGCTCAGCTCGATCGTCTTCTATTTCAGCTTCTTCACCGTCCTTACCAACATCGCCGCTGTGATGGTGCACGCCTCGCTGCTGTCACCCGCCGGCTATGCCTGGTTCCCGGCCTTTGCCGGACCGCGGACGCGGACTGGCGTCGCCGTGGCCATAACTTTGGTTTTCATCGTCTACACCACAGTCTTGGCGAAGCTCTGGCAGCCGCGGGGTTTGTTCCTGCTCTGCGACGTCCTCTTGCACTATGTGACGCCGGCGCTGTTCGTGCTGTGGTGGCTGGTGGCGGGCGCCGATGGCAGGCGGCAGTGGAGCGACATCGCCTGGTGGATGATCTATCCGGTCGCCTATCTCGCCTACGCGCTGGTACGCGCGCCCTTCGCCGGCGAAGTACCCTACCCATTCCTCGACGTCGCCAAGAACGGCGCCGCCAACGTTGCCGTTTCGGCGCTTGGCGTCACGGCCCTGTTCATCGCATTGAGCGTGCTCGCCGTGCTTGTCGATCACGGTATCGGCCGGTTGCGAAGAAAGCCCGCAACCCGAAGATAGACCATCATTCCCAAAATGGCCTGATGCCTTCGCGATGGGCGTCGCAGCGCGAGACGCCGATATCCTTGAGCTGCTCGTCCGTCATCTCCATGAGCGCGAGGCGGCCGCGCCTGCGCTCCAGCATCCGGTCGATCTGCCTTACGAGGGAACGGAGCACAACCGCCGTGCGGCCGACGAAGCCACGATGGGCCAAGGGATCGACCTGCGCGCCAGAAGCCGGGCGAGCATAGCGAATTGTCTCGATTGTATCCATTGTCATTCTGCCTTGTTCCGATTGTACCTTCCCAATCGCGAGATCGATATGAATTGACTCATCGCGCGGTGCAATATAGAAAATTGTCACCATGACAAATTGGCTCCCCGATCTTTCCTCTGGCTCCGGTCCGCTCTATCAGCGCCTTGCTGACAGCATTGAGTCAGATATCGACAAGGGCGTTATCGACGCCGGTGCAAAACTGCCGCCGCAACGCGACCTCGCCTACGACATCGGCACGACCGTCGGCACCATCGGCAGGGCCTATCAGCTGCTGCGCGAGCGCGGTCTGGTCAGCGGCGAGGTCGGCCGCGGCACCTATGTGCTCGGCCAGCGCGCCGCAGACCCGAAGCCGGAATTGGAACCTGCCATCCAGGGCACGCGTCCCATCGATGCGCCGAGCGGCAAGCTGCGCTTCGACAGCACCGCCGCGCCCGATGTCGGCCAGGGCGCGGTGATTGCCGACATGCTGGCACGCACGGCGCAGGAGCATCCGCACGACATTTCGAGCTATACGCGGGACTTTCCCGAACGCTGGTACGAAGCCGGAAGCCGCTGGCTGGCGCGCAATGCCTTCCGCCCCCCGCTCGATTCGATCGTGCCGACGCTGGGCACCCATGCTGCGGTCATGGCGGCGATCGCGGCGCTGACCATGCCCGGCGACTACGTGGTCTTCGAGCACCTCACCTATTCGCAGATCGCGCGCAGCGCCGGGCTGATCGGCCGCCGCACGGCGCTGGTTTTGACTGATGAGGGCGGTATCGACCCGGATGATTTCGAGCGCGTCTGCGCTCAGAAACATCCAAAGCTGATGTTCCTGATGCCAACCGCTAAGAACCCGACGCTGGTGACGTTGTCGGCGGAGCGGCGGCAGGCGATAGCCAAGATCGCACGTGAGTACAATGTCGCGCTGATCGAGGACGATCTCTACGGCGAACTCACCGACGACCCGACACCGCTGCTGGCCGAATACGCGCCCGAGCGCACGATCGTCGCCGGCGGCCTGTCAAAGTCGGTCGCGGCAGGTGTGCGCGGCGGCTGGCTTTCCTGCCCACCGGCCTATCGCCACCGCATCCGTGTCGCGCACAAGATGATGACCGGCGGCCTGCCCTTTCTGCTGGCCGAGGTCGGCACGAGGCTGGTGATGTCGGGCCAGGCGGGCGAGATCCGCAAGCGCTGCATTGGCGAAATCCAGGCGCGCCTCGCTATCGTGCGCGAAGTGTTGGCAGGTTTTGATTTCAAGGCGCGGGACAACGTGCCCTTCGTCTGGCTGACCTTGCCGGACCCGTGGCTGTCCGGCACTTTCAAGAACGCCTGCCTGGCGCAAGGCGTGCTCATCGACGACGAGGACGAGTTCAAGGCCGGCCGCTCCGAGCAGGTCTTTCACGGCGTGCGCTTTGGCGTGTCGCAGCCGCGGCAAAGCAAGGATGTCGCCGGCGGCGTCGCCGTCATTCGCCGCCTGCTCGACGAAGGCCGCGCCGGCTACGACAGTTTTTCCTGATCAAGCTGGCGAGCTCTAGGCCCTGGCCTCCGCCGGCAGGGGCCGTTTTCCGGCTTTTTTCGTCATCCGGTGGGGTGTATCGCGCGAAAGCTTGCGATAAGAGGAGACTCAAAGAAACTCCCCTCTTCCACGGACAAAAATCGCCGCTCATGACCATTTCCAATTCCGTGCCGATCACTCCCGAGCTCGTAGCCGCGCATGGGCTGAAGCCGGACGAATACCAGCGCATCCTCGATCTGGTCGGCCGCGAGCCAAGCTTCACCGAGCTCGGCATCTTCTCGGCGATGTGGAACGAGCACTGCTCCTACAAGTCCTCCAAGAAATGGCTGCGCACGCTGCCGACCAGCGGTCCGCAGGTCATCCAGGGTCCAGGCGAGAATGCCGGCGTGGTCGACATCGGCGACGGTGACTGCGTCGTCTTCAAGATGGAGAGCCACAACCACCCCTCTTACATCGAACCTTATCAGGGTGCCGCGACCGGCGTCGGCGGCATCCTGCGCGACGTCTTCACAATGGGCGCCAGGCCGGTGGCGGCAATGAACGCGCTTCGCTTCGGCGCGCCGGATCATCCCAAGACCCGGCACCTTGTCGCGGGCGTGGTTTCGGGCGTCGGCGGCTACGGCAATTCCTTCGGCGTGCCGACCGTCGGCGGCGAAGTCAATTTCGATGCTCGCTACAACGGCAACATTCTGGTCAATGCCTTCGCGGCGGGTCTTGCCAAGACCAACGCCATCTTCCTGTCGCAGGCCAAGGGCGTCGGCCTGCCGGTCGTCTATCTCGGCGCCAAGACCGGGCGCGACGGCGTCGGCGGCGCCACCATGGCCTCGGCCGAATTCGACGACAAGATCGAGGAGAAGCGTCCGACCGTGCAGGTCGGAGATCCCTTCACCGAAAAATGCCTGCTGGAGGCCTGTCTCGAGCTGATGGCGTCGGGCGCCGTCATCGCCATCCAGGACATGGGTGCGGCCGGTCTCACCTGCTCGGCGGTCGAGATGGGCGCCAAGGGCGACCTCGGCATCGAGCTCGACCTTGACAAGGTGCCGGTGCGCGAGGAGCGCATGAGCGCCTATGAGATGATGCTGTCGGAAAGCCAGGAGCGCATGCTGATGGTGCTGCGCCCCGAGAAGGAAGAGGAAGCCGAGGCGATCTTCCGCAAATGGGGCCTCGACTTCGCCATCGTCGGCAAGACCACCGATGACCTGCGCTTCCGCGTCATCCACCAGGGTGACGAGGTCGCCAATCTGCCGATCAAGGAACTGGGCGACGAGGCGCCGGAATATGACCGCCCCTGGATCGAGGCGAAGAAACCAACGCCGCTTGCCGCGAACGACGCACCGAAGGCCGACGTCGCCGACGCGCTGCTCAAGATGCTGGGGGGGCCGGATCTCTCCTCGCGCCGCTGGGTGTGGGAGCAGTATGACACGCTGATCCAGGGCAATTCGCTACAGCTTCCAGGCGGCGATGCCGGCGTCGTGCGCGTCGAAGGTCACCCGACCAAGGCGCTGGCCTTTTCCTCCGACGTCACGCCGCGCTACTGCGAGGCCGATCCTTACGAAGGCGGCAAGCAGGCTGTGGCCGAATGCTGGCGCAACCTGACGGCAACGGGCGCCCTGCCGCTTGCTGCCACCGACAATCTCAATTTCGGCAATCCGGAGCGGCCGGAGATCATGGGTCAGCTCGTCGGCGCCATCAAAGGCATCGGCGATGCCTGCCGCGCGCTCGGCTTCCCGATCGTGTCGGGCAATGTCTCGCTCTACAACGAAACCAATGGCCGCGGCATCCTGCCGACCCCGACGATCGGCGGCGTCGGCCTCATCGCCGACTGGTCGAAGATGGCGCGCCTCGGCTTTGCTGCCGAGGGCCAGATGATCGTGCTTGTCGGCGCGCCACCGACATGGGGCAGCCATCTCGGCCAGTCCGCCTATATGCGTGACATCCATGGCCGCGCCGACGGTCCGCCGCCGCCCGTCGACCTCGCGCATGAGAAGCGCGTCGGCGACCATGTGCGCTCGCTGATCGCTTCCGGCATCGTGACATCGGCCCACGATGTCTCCGACGGCGGCCTGGCGGTAGCGCTGGCCGAAATGGCTATGGCCTCCGGCATCGGCGCCACCATCCCCGGCCTCACCGGCACCGACCCGATTCCGGTCTGGTTCGGCGAGGACCAAGGCCGCTATCTATTGACGTTATCGATCGACCCGCAAAGCGGCGAATGGGACAGGATCCGCGAGGAGCAGAGCAAGCTCGGCATCTTCGCGCCATGGATCGGCACCACCGGCGGACGTGAATTGAAGCTAGGTGACGCACGGCCGATCCCGGTCAGTGAATTGACCGCCGCCCATGAGGGCTGGTTCCCGCGCTTCATGGATCAGGCCAGTTGACCAGAAGCATGTCTCCCGAAAGTGTGCAGCGGTTTCGGGAAAAAGACATGCCTACGACAAAAGACCTAAATCATGTCGCATAAATCCTTTTTTATGCGACATGATTTAACCGCCAGGGCGCTGGTCGCAGTCGTCTTCTGGCCGTCTCTGTTCTTCTTCTGGTTTCTCGGACCGTTCGCCCTGTTCCTGCTGTCGACGACCTCGAGCGAGGTCTGCCCCCGGCTAGAAACCCGCGCCGAGTTCCTGGCGGCGGCAAACGGCACGCTGCCGATGCTCATCGTGCAGAGCCTGATCTACGCGGTTCCAATCGCCTGCCTCGTGCTGTGGAACAGGTTTTCTCCGGAGCCGGCGCGGGCAAAGCACATCGCGACCTGCATCAAGCTCTTTGCCGTTGCCGCCGCGGTCGGGGCGGTTTGGGACTATGGCTCGTCCTTGATCTGCGACGGCTACGGTCAGGCCTTCTTCTCAACTGCATGGCGGATGACGAGCTATCTTCCCATCGTCGGCCTGCTGATCAACGTCCCGCTCTACGTGCTGGTCTTCAGCCTCGGCCGCGCCTATTCGACGCGCGATGACATCAGCGAGGACGGTGTGGTTCATCCGAGCCCGGATAATTCCTAGGCTTCCTTCTGCGACGGAACGGCTTCAATCCGGGCTGGAAAGGTTCTAGGCTCTACCCCGAGTCACACCACACAGCCTGCCCGCTTGAAACAGGATTTTGCCATGGCAATGGATGCCCACGACATCGAAAAACTGATCAAGGAAGGCATTCCCGACGCCAAAGTGACCATCCGCGACCTGGCCGGCGACGGCGATCATTATGCGGCCGAAGTGGTGGCCGAGAGTTTCCGGGGCAAAAGCCGCGTCCAGCAGCACCAGATGGTCTATGACGCGCTGAAGGGCAAGATGGGCGGTGTCCTGCATGCTCTGGCGCTGCAGACCAGCGTTCCGGACTAGTGCTTGAAATCTGACGGCTCGTATTGGAGTTGTAGGTCCCTTAGCGCGGAAATTTGCCGGGATGACCAATTTTTTGAGTCCTTCGCGAATCCCCGTGTAGGCCTTTTCGTTGCGTTGAACCATGAGCGCGATGGCCGCCTCGGATGCCTTGTCAGGGTGACCTGAATCAAAGGGAGGAGACGGGTCGTACTCGATCCCGAGTTGGATGGCTTGCGCGACCTCCGGTCCAGCAAGTTCGGCGACGATGCGGAATGCGAAGTCAATCCCCGAAGTGACGCCGCCCGAGGTGAAGACATTGCCGTCGCGCACTACCCGGCCCTTTTCGTGACTGGCGCCGACCAAGGGGAGCAGATCGACGTAGGCCCAATGTGTCGCAGCCCTACGTCCCTTCAACACCCGGCTGCACCAAGAAGAAAGGCGCCCATGCAAACAGAGGTTACATATTCTGCCTGCTCGCCCTGGCGGCGAATGAAATCGATCGTCTCGAAATCGGCGAGAGCTTCTACGACGCCTGCGCCACCGGGCAGGCAAATCAGGTCTAGTTGGGGACAGCTCTGAAACGTGCAGGTGGGCATGATGCCGAGACCGCGGTCGCTCGAAACCGGTAGCATGGTCTTCGCGACAACGTGGGTTCTCGATTGAGGGAACTTGCTGGCCGCAGAGATCGAGGCAGCGTTCCAAGCCGGCTCAAGACTTCAAACGGGCCAGTAAAGTCGAGTTGCGTGATTCCAGGGAAGATCACGAAGCCGATATCGAAACCGGACATGCCGCATTCGCCTCCAAATGCCCACACGCCGGCTTGGCGCAGTGGAGATCATCGCGCTTGGTGAAGATATGCGCAACGGGTCACAGCTCCGAGGGGGCAGATCTGGGCCGGGAGACGTCTTCCGCATCGGGCACCAAGCTCAGATTCATCACTACGAATCCACCGTCACTCGGTTTGGCCCAAACCGCGCCGACTTTTGCGCCATTGGGCCAGCGTCACGGCTAACGTCTTGTTTCAGCCAACCTATGGGTTTATTTGAAGGACATGCTTCGAGCCTGACTCCCACAGGCATGAAAGGATTGTCCATGACCGGCATCAACGACTACATCGATAATGAAGTGAAGAGCAACGACGTCGTGCTCTTCATGAAGGGCACCCCCGGCTTCCCGCAATGCGGGTTCTCCGGCCAGGTGGTGCAGATCCTCGACTATATCGGGGCCGACTACAAAGGCGTCAACGTGCTCGACTCGGCCGAATTGCGCCAGGGCATCAAGGATTATTCCAATTGGCCGACCATCCCGCAGCTCTATGTGAAGGGCGAATTCGTCGGCGGTTGCGACATCGTGCGCGAGATGTTCCAAGCCGGTGAATTGCAGGACTTCCTGGTCGAAAAGGGCGTCAGCGTCAAAGGCGCCGCCTGATCGGATTGCGTCGGCGACCGGCCGGCGGACACTAGCTTCCGGGGCTGCCCCCACCTCGGCATTGTAGTTCTCGGATTCGAGAACGAGACGAATGGATGCGCCGGTAATCCGGCGCATGTTCGTTTGAAGAATCGGATTTCGCGGTGGACAAGCAGGCAGCAGCGCAGCAATCGGCAACAAGCTTGCCCATTCCGCGCTGGGAATTCATCGCGCTCTGCGCGGCGCTCATGGCGCTCAACTCCCTGGCCATCGACATCATGCTGCCGGCGCTTCAGCAGATCGGCGCCTCGCTCGGCGTCGAGAGCGAGAACCATCGCCAATATGTCATCACCGCCTATATGCTTGGCTTCGGCGGCGGACAGCTTTTCTTCGGACCCATTTCGGATCGCTTCGGGCGCCGTGCGCCATTGGTCTTCGGCCTGGTCGTCTACGTCGCCGCCGCGGCTGCCGCCGCCGTCGCGCCGAGTTTCGCCCTGTTGCTGACCTGCCGCCTGATACAAGGCTTCGGCGCGGCGGCGACCCGCGTCATCGCCGTCTCGATCGTGCGCGACACGTTCGAAGGGCGGCGCATGGCCGAGGTGATGTCCCTGATCTTCATGGTGTTCATGGCAATTCCGGTGGTCGCGCCCGGCATCGGCCAGTTTGTCATGCTGTTTGCCAGTTGGCATTGGATTTTCGTCACCATGGCCATCGGTGCGCTGGTCGTGTCGGCGTGGGCGCTGTTGCGCCTGCCCGAGACGCTGCATCCGGAATATCGCCGACCGCTGACGGTAAGCTCCGTCGCCGGCGGCTTCCGCATCGTGCTCACCAACCGCCTCACGCTTTGCTACGCCTTTGCCAGCACCTTCATCTTCGCGGCCATGTTCGGCTTCATCAGCTCGGCCCAGCAGATCTATATCGACATCTTCCATGTCGGCGAATTGTTCCCGCTGATCTTTGCCGGCGTCGCCGGCGTGCTGGCTTTCTCGAACTATCTGAATTCGCGGCTGGTCGGACAGATCGGCATGCGCCGCCTGTCGCAAGGCGCGCTGCTTGTCTTCCTGTGCATCAGCCTTGCCTGGCTCGTCGTCTCGCTCGAAATGAAAATGCCGCTCTGGCTGTTCATCGCGTTTTTTGCCGGCGCGATGCTGCCCTTCGGCGGACTTGGCGCGAATTTCAACGCTTTGGCCATGGAGCCGCTCGGCGAGCTCGCCGGCACCGCCGCGTCCATCCTGGGCTTCATGCAGACCTTCCTCGGCGCCATCATCGGCGCGCTGATCGGCCAGGCCTATAACGGCACGGTGACGCCTCTGGCCGCCGGCTTCTGCACCGTCTCGGTCGCGGCTCTGCTGATGATCCTGATCGCCGAGCGGGGCAGGATGTTCCAGCCTCACAATCCCCCTGTTTCGGGGCACATCACCGATCTGCATTAAATGCTGTATGGCCGGCAGCTTTGCCGGCCAGAGCCGGCACGGCCCCTATTCCGCCCAGAGCTCGCGTCGCAACTCGTCCCAGCTTTGCTTGTCCGGCGCCACCAGCAGGCCGCCATCGACATGCGAGGGAAGGTAGGCGCTGCCGTCGACGCGCGCAACATGGCCGCCGGCTTCCTGGTGGATCAGCGCCCCGGCGAGATGATCCCAGGGCATCAGCTTGTTGTAGAGCACGAAATGGGCGTGGCCGCTGGCCAGAAGCCGGTATTCATGCGCCGCGCAGCGATAGGCGAATTGCGACAGCGTCTTGGTCTGGTTGCGGGCGAGCCGCGAGCGTTCGGGTTCTTGAAGAAACTGCCAGGAAACGGAACCGGTCATCTGCGACATCGGCACCGGCGCCGCGACGCGAACCTTCTCCAGCGCGCCATGCGCATGGCGGATATGGCTGCCGGCGCCCTTGGTCCCGATCAGCCAGTCCTTGCCGACTGGGTCATGGATGATGCCGGCGACGGTCTCGCCATTGACGACGACGCCGGCCATGACACCGAACAGCGGCACGCCGGAAGCGAAATTGAAAGTGCCGTCGACCGGATCGATAACGAAGGCAAGCGCAGCATCGCCAAGGCCAGACAGCAGCGCCGGGTTCTCGGAGCAAGCTTCCTCGCCGACCACCATGGCGTCCGGATAACGTTCAAGCAGCCTGGCGGTGATCAGCCTCTCGGCGTTGACGTCCGCCTCGGTGACGAGGTCGGCGGCGGATGTCTTCTGGCGCACGTCGCCCTCGCCCAGCCGGCGGAAGCGCGGCATGATTTCGGCGTTTGCGGCACCGGCGAGAAGCTCGGCCAGCCAGTCGATCGCATTATCGTCAAATCGCATCGGAAATGTCTTGTCCTGGGTTTGCATCGAGGCCCGCGAAGTCGAACAGCTTCCTGTCCAGGAGATGCGAGGGCCTTACATTGGCCATGGCGCGGATCATCGTGTCCTTGCGGCCCGGCATGCGCTTCTCGATGTCGTCGAGCATCGCCTTCATGGCGTTGCGCTGCAGCCCTTCCTGGCTGCCGCACAGATCGCACGGGATGATCGGGAATTTCATCGCGTTGGCGAATTTTTCGAGGTCGGCCTCGGCGCTATAGGCGAGCGGCCGCAGCACCATGACGTCGCCTTCGTCATTGAGGAGCTTGGGCGGCATAGCGGCGAGACGTCCGCCATGGAACAGATTCATGAAGAAGGTCTCGAGAATATCCTCGCGGTGATGGCCAAGCACCAACGCCGAGCACCCTTCCTCGCGCGCGATGCGATAGAGATGGCCGCGCCGCAGCCGCGAGCAAAGCGAGCAATAGGTGCTGCCCTGCGGCAGCTTGTCGGTCACCACCGAATAGGTGTCCTGGTATTCGATGCGGTGGGCGATGCCGTTGGCGTTGAGATAGTCGGGCAGGATGTGCTTCGGGAAATTCGGCTGGCCCTGGTCGAGATTGCAGGCAAGCAGTTCGACCGGCAGGAGGCCGCGCCATTTGAGGTCGAGCAAAAGGGCCAGCAGGCCGTAGGAATCCTTGCCGCCCGACAGCGCCACCAGCCAGCGTTCGCCCGGCTTCACCATGGCGAAATCCTCGATCGCCTGGCGGGTGAGCCTCAACAGCCGCTTGCGCAGCTTGTTGAACTCGACCGAGGACGGCACGTCGCGGAACAGCGGGTGGAAACCGCCGTCGGTCTCATCGTCGATCGCCTCGAGGGATTTGACATCTGGCAGCATATTCATGGCGCCGGCCCCATGGTTCTGTTGGCGCCCGGCTTAGCGGACCTGACCGCCAAAGAAAAGGCCGCCTCGAAAGGCGGCCTTGGATGCACCGGCTGATTGATGTCGATCAGCGCGAGTAGAATTCGACGACCAGGTTCGGTTCCATCTGCACGGCGAACGGAACGTCCGAAAGGCCGGGAACGCGAGCGAAGGTCGCGGTCATCTTGTTGTGGTCGGCTTCGATGTAATCCGGCACGTCGCGCTCGGCGAGAGCGACCGATTCCAGCACAATCACGAGCTGCTTCGACTTCTCGCGCACCTCGATGACGTCGCCCGGCTTGCAGCGATACGAGCCGATGTTCGTGCGCTTGCCGTTGACGTTGACATGGCCGTGGTTGACGAACTGACGGGCGGCGAAGATGGTCGGCACGAACTTGGCGCGGTAGACCACCGCGTCGAGACGCGACTCGAGCAGGCCGATCAGGTTCTCGGAGGTATCGCCCTTGCGGCGGTTGGCCTCTTCATAGACCTTGCGGAACTGCTTTTCCGAAACGTCGCCATAGTGACCCTTCAGCTTCTGCTTGGCGCGCAGCTGCAGGCCGAAATCGGAAAGCTTGCCCTTGCGGCGCTGGCCGTGCTGGCCGGGACCGTATTCACGCTTGTTGACCGGGGACTTCGGACGGCCCCAGATATTTTCGCCGAGACGACGGTCGATCTTGTATTTCGCGGATTCGCGCTTGCTCATCGCATTCCCTTTCAAAACAATATACCCGGAACCCCATGGCTCCGGGCGAAGGAAACGCGCCCTCCTCTGGCCTCCGTTTTCGAGACCTGACAGGGTTTTCCACGCAAAGCGACGGAAACCCACGGGACACGTCAAAAGAAACCACCGGGCGTCGCCACCCGGTGCTGGTGGGCCTGTTAAACAGAGATTTAACCGGTGTCAAGCTTACGGCTGGCAGCGCGGGTCGCAACCCGATAATTTCCCCGTGGCGTGCGGTGCCGGTTGTGGCGAAGGCCGTCGGCAGCAGAGCGGCTTGTGCTTTCAAGGAGCTGCCCTGCTCTGCCATCTTAAATGAAGGGACTGGAGCAGAGGAGTCCGAATTCCCATGAAGAAGTTCTTCCTTACCCTGACCGGGGCCGCTGTATTGGCGGGATCCATGGCGGTCATGACGCCGGAACCTGCCATGGCCAGGCATTGGAGCGGCCACAGGCAGATATGCCGCGTCGTGGTGACGAAAAGAGTGGTCTGGCGGCACGGCCATCGCCACGTCATCCGCTACAAGACCAAACGCTGCTGGTGGCGCCGCTAGCTCATCTTGCGCCAAAAGAGGTTGACGGGGGCCCGCGGCCGGCGCTGCGGGCCTTTCATTCGACCTATGACTTCTTGCTGGGCAGACTTTTGCGCTTGGTCTCGGCGAACTCCTCGAGCTGCTTTTCGCTCATCGATTCACACATTTCGCGCGAAGCGCCTTTGAGTTCGCTCTTCTTCGTCTCGCCGCGCTTGGCGGAAAGCGCTGCGCCGGCGGCCTTTTGCTGGGCTTGCGATTTGGCGGGCATGGCGATTTCTCCTTTGCTGCGGGAGAAACGCCGGGCTGAAGCGGCAGTTCCAGCAGTAGCGGCTCGGCTCGCCGGCCTGCTTGAGCCGGCCATTGGGCGGCCGACCTTGGCGGGATCCTGGCAAGCCTTCCCGCGTCCGGAATGCCAGTGTAGGACGGTTGCATGAAATCCCTGAATGATCCCTCACAGGCGCTTTCCACCGGCCTTGCGAAAATCCGCGCAGAATTCCACGTGCCGGATGGATTTCCGCCTGCGGTAACGGCCGCGGCGGAGGCGGCGGCAAAGCGTGTGCCCGACCAGCATGCCGACCGGACGGCAATGCCCTTCGTCACGCTCGATCCGGCGAGTTCCACCGATCTCGACCAGGCCTTCTCGATCGAGGCCAGCGGCGGCGATCTTCTCTTGCACTATGCCATTGCCGACGTGGCCTGGTTCGTCGAGGACGGCGACGCGGTCGATCTCGAAGCCTGGAACCGGGGCGAGACGCTTTATTTGCCGGATGGCAAGGCCGGGCTCTACCCGCCCCTACTTGCCGAAGCCGCGGCGAGCCTGTTGCCCGATGGACCGCGCCCTGCGGTCATCTTCACGATCCGCGTTGCCGGGGACGGTGCGGTGAAATTGGATGGCGCTGAGCGCGCCATCATCCAAAGCCGCGCCAAGCTCGCCTATGACAGCGTGCGGGCCGCCGACGTTCCGGCCGGCTTCGCTGAGCTGGCGCGGCGCATGGCGGCAAACGAAGAGCGCCGCGGCGCTTCGCGCGTCGATCCGCCCGAGCAGGAGGTGGAAAGGCTCGCCGACGGCACGTTCCGGCTTTCGTTCAGGCCGCTGCTGCAATCCGAGCAGGACAATGCGGCACTTTCGCTGGCCGCCAATATGGCGATCGCCGACGCCATGCTGGCCCACAAGACCGGACTGTTCCGGGTGATGTCGGGGCCGGACGCCTCCAAGGTGCAACGGCTGCGCAACGCGGCACAGGCGCTCGGCCTGTCCTGGCCGGCCTCCACCAGCTTGCGCGACTATCAACGCACGCTCGATCCGGCCGACCCGAAACAGGCGGCGCTGATGCTGGAAATCCGCCGCGCAGGCAACGGCGCATCCTACCAACCCTATCAGGAGGGCGTCGTCCCCTGGCATGAGGCGATGGCCGCGACCTATGCCCACGCCACCGCGCCGCTCAGGCGGCTGGCCGACCGCTACGTCCTGCGCTGCGCGCTGGCGATCGCCAATGGCCAGCCCGTGCCGCAGGCCGTCACCGACGCCTTCGCCAGACTGCCGAAGGTGATGGGGCGCGCGGATGCCCGCGCCTCGCAGATCAGCCACGCGGCAATCGACCTTGCCGAGGCGGTGATGCTCAAGGGACATGAGGGCGAGACGTTCGAGGCCGTCGTCACCGACTTCGTCGAGCGTGGCGTGCGCGTGCAGCTTGCCGACATGCCGGTGGTTGCCAGCGTGAAGGCTTCAGGGCTCAGACAGGGCGACAATCTCAGTC
Organism: Mesorhizobium sp. CA5; assembly: GCF_020165105.1. Taxonomy (NCBI): domain Bacteria; kingdom Pseudomonadati; phylum Pseudomonadota; class Alphaproteobacteria; order Hyphomicrobiales; family Phyllobacteriaceae; genus Mesorhizobium; species Mesorhizobium sp. CA5. The sequence continues at coordinate 19,018 of NZ_JAIUHJ010000009.1, forward strand.
TGAAGCTTGTCTCGGCCGATCCGGATCAACGCAGCATCGTTTTCGAGACCGCTCAGCCGCTTTGAGCACTAAGGTGCGGTGAGTCCAAAACCCTGGATCAGCCGCCTCGTGGCGAAATCCACCTTGCCCGAGGTGAAAACGGCAAGATCCGGCTCGCTTTCAGCGGATGTCTCCCCAACGGGTTCAAGCAGCGACATGGCGCGCCGCGCGATCGCCTCGGCGGGATCTATCCAGTCGACCGGCCAGGGCGCGGTCTTGCGCATGCGGTTGGCGAGAAACGGGTAGTGCGTGCAGGCAAGCACGACGATGTCGGTGCGGTTGCCGTCGCGCTCGATGAAGCAGGGCGCAATTTCGGCGCGCACGGCTTCCTCGTCGACGAAACCCTGGCGCATATAGATCTCGGCGAGCCCCGCCAGCCGGTCGCTGCCAACCAGGCGCACATGGCATTTCTGCGCCCATTTGCTGATCAGGTCGCGCGTGTATTGGCGCTTCACGGTGCCCGGCGTCGCCAGCACCGACACCAGGCCGGAGCGGGTGCGTTCGGCCGCCGGCTTGATTGCCGGAACGGTGCCGACAAAGGGATGGCCGGGGAATTTATCGCGCAGCGCATCGATCACCAGCGTCGAGGCTGTATTGCAGGCAATGACCGAAATCGCCGGCTGGAGCCGGTCGAGCAATTTGCCGAACAGTGCAAGGATGTGTTCCTGGAGCGCCGGTTCCTCCCAAGCGCCATAGGGAAAAGCCGCGTCGTCGGCGACATAGACGAAGCGGCGGTCGGGCATCAGCACGCGCGCCTCGCGCAGCACGGTCAGCCCGCCGACGCCGGAATCGAACATCAGGATCGGGCGCTGGCTTGATCGATCGCTCATTGTCATCCGGTTATGAGAAACGACAGGCCCGGAATTGGACCGACGCGCTTCTATCGCGAATGATCGTGGTCTTGAAGAGGCGAATGCGAGCAGCTTTTGCGCAGTCGCTAGAACATGATGCCGAAAAGTGCCAAGCGGCTTTCGGACGACATCATGCCCTATCTCTAAAATCACTCATATGCCGCGCTTGCCGAAACCGGCCGGGCGCGGTCTGCCGAAAGGCTGCGGCGCAGGCGGGATGAGTGCGGCTGAAGCGCCAACCGCGGCGCGTGGAGCGGCCGGCACAGCGGTGCGTGCAGCGCGCGTCGATGCCGGCAGCGGGCCATCGAAGTCGAAAACATCGGTCAATTCATCGATGTTGCTGCCCGCGACGGGCTTCGCCCACCAAATCGTGCACCAGAGTCCGAATACCGAAAACCCAAGCAGGTTCAGCCCGCCCGGAATGCTCTCGGGGTCGCCGAATTTGACGACCAGCAGCACGCCTGCCTGCAGAAGGGCATAGACAGCCGAAAGGGCGATGTAGGCCCACAGGATCCAGCGGCGTCCGTTGGCGTCGCGGGTGCGGCGCGAGGCGATGTTGCCGCGCAGCGCGACAAAGATGAGGGAGGCGATGAGGACCGCGCCTGCCATGCCCTGGCGCGCCGGGCCGGGTCCTGAATTGAGCAGCCCTTCGAAGCCGATCGTGCTGACAATGCAGATGACGATCACCACGGTTTCGGCTACGGCGAGACCGAGAGAGTAAAGGAAAAAGCGCAGTCGACCAATATTGGACGTAAACATGTGCCACCCCCACTATTGCAGCAAGGATGATGCGCAACCGAATAAAATTCGGTTACTTCAAATGCTCACAGCTTACCGATCTTAACTTTCTTCGTCTTTGGCGCGACTGCGCGCGCCGGCCGGCAATCGTCTCGGATCGTCCCCGGGCGAGCCGTCGCCGCGCGGCATGGCCGGCGAAAACCTGTCGAGCGAGGAAATGATTCCGCGCAGCACCTTGAGCTCGGGCTCGGCGAAGCCCGGGCGCGTCAGCACTGCGCGCAGATTGTCGACCATCTTCGGCTTCTTTTCTTCGGGGCGAAAATAGCCGCGCGCTTCCAGCGCGTTCTCGAGGTAGGCGAACAGGCTGTGCAGCTGCTCCTTGGGCGCCGGCGCCAGCTCCGGCCCGGAGAAGTTGGTCTGCGTCTCGTCGGCGAGGCCGGACTTCATCCATTCATAGGACATCAAGAGCACCGCCTGGGCGATGTTGAGCGAGGAGAAGCCGGGGTCGACCGGGAAGGTGACGATCTCGTCGGCGAGGCCGACCTCGTCATTATAGAGGCCGAAACGCTCGCGGCCGAACAGGATACCGGTGCGCAGCCCGGCCTCGCTGCGCGCCCTTAGCGCCCTGCCTGCTTCCACAGGACCGCGCACCGGCTTGAAGCCGTCGCGCTCGCGCGCTGTCGTGGCGAAGACGAAGTTCAGGTCGGCGACCGCCGAGGGCAGATCGTCGAACACCCTGGTAGCGTCGATGACATGGTCGGCGCGACTGGCGGCCGCGCGCGCCTTCTCGCTCGGCCAGCCGTCGCGCGGGTTGACCAGCCTGAGCTCGGACAAGCCGAAATTCGCCATCGCCCGCGCGACCATGCCGATATTCTCGCCGAGCTGCGGCTCGACCAGGATGATCGCCGGTCCGGCGGAAGCGGTCTTGGTTGTGTCTTCTGTGGCTGGCATGGCTATGGGTAACCGGGGTTTGCGGCGTTTCGGCGTCCCCTGCCACATCCGGACCGGAAAATGAAGCATTCACAACAGCGGCACCCGTCTGCCCGGCGCGGATCGCGGTTTGCGCGCTGAAAAAGCCTTTGATATACGCTCCGCATCCCCGGCCGAAGCCATGTGGGCAAGGCCGTTCAGATCCCCCAGCAACGAGGCATTCTTTTCATGGCGAAGATCAAGGTGGCGAACCCGGTCGTCGAGCTCGACGGCGACGAGATGACCCGCATCATCTGGCAGTTCATCAAGGACAAGCTGATCCACCCCTATCTCGACCTGAAGCTGGAATATTACGATCTCGGCATCGAGCACCGCGACGCCACCAACGATCAGGTGACGATCGATTCCGCCAATGCCATCAAGAAATGGGGCGTCGGCGTGAAATGCGCGACGATCACCCCCGACGAGGCGCGCGTCGAGGAATTCAAGCTGAAGAAGATGTGGAAGTCGCCCAACGGCACCATCCGCAACATTCTCGGCGGCACCATCTTCCGCGAGCCGATCATCATGAAGAACGTGCCGCGCCTGGTGCCGGGCTGGACCAAGCCGATCGTCGTGGGACGTCATGCCTTCGGCGACCAGTACCGCGCCACCGACTTCCGCTTCCCCGGCAAAGGCAAGCTGACGATCAAGTTCGTCGGCGAGGACGGCCAGGTGATCGAGCATGACGTCTATGACGCGCCGGGCGGGGGCGTGGCCATGGCCATGTACAATCTCGACGAGTCGATCCGCGAGTTTGCCCGCGCCTCGCTGAACTACGGCTTGCTGCGCAATTTCCCGGTCTATCTGTCGACCAAGAACACCATCCTCAAAGCCTATGACGGCCGCTTCAAGGACATCTTCCAGGAGGTCTACGAGAAGGAGTTCGAGGCCGAGTTCAAGGCAAGGAAACTCTGGTACGAGCACCGCCTGATCGACGACATGGTCGCTTCCAGCCTGAAATGGTCGGGCGGCTATGTCTGGGCCTGCAAGAACTATGATGGCGACGTGCAGTCCGATACCGTGGCGCAAGGCTTCGGCTCGCTCGGCCTGATGACCTCGGTGCTGATGACGCCGGACGGCAAGACGGTGGAGGCGGAAGCCGCGCACGGCACCGTGACGCGCCACTACCGGCAGCATCAGAAGGGCGAGGAAACCTCGACCAATTCGATCGCCTCGATCTTCGCCTGGACGCGCGGCCTCGCCCACCGCGCCAAGCTCGACGACAATGCCGAGCTCAAGCGCTTCGCCGAGACGCTGGAAAAGGTCTGTATCCAGACCGTCGAGAGCGGTTTCATGACAAAGGACCTGTCGCTGCTGATCGGTCCCGACCAGCCCTGGCTCTCGACCACCGGCTTCCTCGACAAGATCGACGAGAATTTGCAGAAAGCGATGGGGTAAACCCACATTCGGCATACCGAAGGCTCCGGAAGGAGCCTTCTTTTTTGGTACTCCGACGAGCGGAGGGGAGCGCTGATCGATGGCCAAGCCAACTCTCTACGGCGCTGACTACAGCGTTTATGTGCGCATCGCACGCATGGCGCTGGAGGAGAAAGGCGTCAACTACGAGCTGGTGCCCCTCGACATCTTCGCCGCCGAAGGCATCCCGGCCTGGTATCTGGAACACCACCCTTTCGGCCGCATCCCGGCCTTCGAGCACGACGGTTTTCGACTGTTCGAGACCGGTGCGATCACGCGCTATGTCGATGAAGCCTTCGACAGTCCAGCGCTACAGCCGGCGGATGCGCGTGGCCGCGCCAGGATGGGCCAGATCACCGGCATGCTCGACGCCTATGGCTATCACGCCATGGTCTGGGATGTTGCGGTGGAGCGGCTGGAGAAAGCGGCACCGGATGAGGCGCTGATTGCCAGCGGGTTCCGCCAAGCTGAGACGGTGGTCAAGGTTTTGACATCGCTGAAGGCAAAAGGGCCTTGGCTGCTAGGCGACCAGCTGACACTGGCCGACCTGCACGCGGCACCGATCATCGCTTATTTCGTAAAGGTCGCGGAAGGACGCGATTTGTTGGCGCGGTTTGCGGATATGCGCGATTGGTATCAGCGCATCGCCGCTCGTCCGAGCTTTGCGCGGACTGAGAAGGTCGGTTGACTGGCGTTCGTCATCTCGGCGTGCGATGGCCTCGTAGATGATAATTATTGGCGCTGGCGCCGCCCCTCATTGCCCTGCCGGGCATTTCTCCCCGTAAACGGGGAGAAAGAAGCTGGTCGCGACGCCGGCGCTTTTCCTGCCCGTTGGTGATTGGCGAAAGCCTATGTGACAGCGCCCTTCTCCCCGTTCAACGGGGAGAAGATGCCGGCAGGCAGATGAGGGGCAGCGCCGCCTTTGGCAGACTGGAGTCGGCTCGAACTGGGCCGGTCTCGCTCCCTTAAGCCGCTTCCAGCGCCGCCTTCACCGCCGCAATGGCATCATTGGCCTTGGACGCGTCGGGGCCGCCGGCCTGCGCCATGTCGGGCCGGCCGCCGCCGCCTTGACCGCCAAGCGCGGCGGACGCGACGCGCACGAGATCGACGGCGCTGAAGCGGCCGGTCAAATCGTCGGTGACGCCGACGACCACGCTCGCCTTGTTGTCCTCGCCGGCGCCGACAAAGACGACCACGCCGGAGCCGAGCGTCTTCTTGCCGGCGTCCGCCAGCGGCTTCAGGTCCTTCGGCGCGACCCCGCTGACCGCCTTGCCGAGAAAGCCGACGCCGGCGACCGTCTCGTTGGCGGCCGGAGCATCGGCAACGGCCGAACCGCTGCCCAGCGCCAGCTTCTTGCGCGCTTCGCTCAATTCCTTCTCAAGCTTCTTGCGTTCTTCAAGCAATGTTTCGACGCGAGCCGGCACATCGGCCGGCGCGATCTTCAAGGTCGCCGCCGCGGCTTTCAGCCGCCTGTCCTGCTCGTCCAGATGCCTGCGCGCCGCCTCGCCGGTCAGCGCCTCGATGCGGCGCACGCCGGCCGCCACCGCGCTATCCGACAGGATGCGCACTAGGCCGATATCGCCGGTCGATTTCACATGCGTGCCGCCGCAAAGCTCGACGGAATAAGGCCGGTTTGCCTTGACGCCATGCAGGCCGGTGCCCATCGACACGACACGCACCTCGTCGCCGTATTTCTCGCCGAACAGTGCCATGGCGCCCTCGGCGATCGCGTCGTCGACCGACATCAGCCGCGTCGTCACCGGGCTGTTCTGCACGACGATCTCGTTGGCCATGCGCTCGACCTCTTCGAGCTCGTCGGCCGAGATCGGCTTGTTGTGCGAGATGTCGAAGCGCAGCCTTTCGGGCGCAACCAGCGAGCCCTTCTGCGCGACATGGGTGCCCAGCACCTCGCGCAGCGCCTCGTGGATGAGATGCGTCGCGGAGTGGTTGGCGCGCAGCCTCGAGCGGCGGGCATGATCGACCTTCAGCTCCACGGCATCACCTGTCTTGACCGTGCCTTTGGCCACCTTGCCGAGATGCACGAACAAACCATCGGCCTTCTTCTGCGTGTCGGAGATCTCGATTGAAAAACCCTCGCCGGAAATCACCCCGGTGTCGCCCATCTGGCCACCGGATTCGCCGTAGAACGGCGTCTGGTTGACGACCACGGCGACCGCATCGCCCTGGCTCGCGCTGTCGATGGTCTTGCCGTCCTTGACCAGGGCCTGGACAATGCCTTCCGCCTGCTCGGTCTCATAGCCGAGGAATTCGGTCGCGCCGGTCTTTTCGCGCACGGAAAACCACACCGTCTCGGTCGCGGCTTCGCCCGAGCCAGCCCAATGCGCGCGCGCCTCGGCCTTCTGCCGCTCCATCGCGTCGGTGAAGCCGGCGATATCGACCGAGATGCTGCGCTGGCGCAGCGCATCCTGCGTCAGATCGAGCGGGAAGCCATAGGTATCGTAGAGCTTGAAGGCCGTCTCGCCATCCAGCATGTCGCCGGCGTGCAGCGTCTCGGTCGCGTCCGAAAGCAGGCCGAGGCCGCGCACCAGTGTCTTGCGGAAGCGTGTTTCCTCAAGCTTCAAGGTTTCGGTGATCAGCGCCTCGCCGCGCACGAGCTCGGGATAGGCCTGGCCCATCTCGCGCACCAGGGCCGGCACCAGCTGCCACATCAGCGGCTCCTTGGCGCCCAGCAGCTGCGCATGGCGCATGGCGCGGCGCATGATGCGGCGCAGCACATAGCCGCGCCCCTCATTGGACGGCAGAACCCCGTCGGCCACCAGGAACGAGGTTGAGCGCAGATGATCGGCGATGACGCGGTACGACGCTACGTTCTCCTGGCTTGGCCCCTGCCCGAGCGCGGAGGACGCGGCGTCGATCAGATGCTTGAACAGGTCGGTCTCGAAGACGCTTTCGACGCCCTGCAGGATAGAGGCCATGCGCTCCAGGCCCATGCCGGTGTCGATCGAGGGACGCGGCAGGTCGATGCGCTCTTCCTTGGTCACCTGCTCGTATTGCATGAACACCAGGTTCCAGAATTCCAGGAACCGGTCGCCATCCTCTTCCGGGCTGCCGGGCGGTCCGCCCCAAATGTGCTCGCCGCGATCGATGAAGATTTCCGAGCACGGGCCGCAGGGGCCGGTATCGCCCATTGCCCAGAAATTGTCCGAGGTCGGGATGCGGATGATGCGATCGTCCGAGAAGCCGGCGATCTTCTTCCAGTAAGCCGCCGCCTCGTCGTCGGTGTGATAGACGGTGACGAGCAGCTTGTCCTTCTTGAGGCCGAAACCCTTGGTGATCAGGTTCCACGCAAGCTCGATCGCGCGCTCCTTGAAATAGTCGCCGAACGAGAAATTGCCGAGCATCTCGAAGAAGGTCAGATGGCGCGCGGTGTAGCCGACATTGTCGAGGTCGTTATGCTTGCCGCCGGCGCGCACGCTTTTTTGCGCCGTAGAGGCCCGTGTATAGGGACGCTTCTCCAGGCCGGTGAAGACGTTCTTGAACTGCACCATGCCGGCGTTGGTGAACATCAGCGTCGGATCGTTGCGCGGCACCAGCGGGCTGGAGGCGACGATCTCGTGGCCCTCCTTGCGGAAGTAGTCGAGGAATGTCGACCGGATGTCGTTCACGCCACTCATTGCATACTGCCTTTTTCGCAAGAACCGCCGGCCCGGCCGGCGGCAAATGGGCTTTGGTGTTTCAGAAGATAGATTGGCCTTTTAGCGATAGCTCTTGTGCCTGTCCAGAAACACGCAAAACAGGCGTGTCGCTCAAAACCGCGCAAGCGGTTTTGGGAAAACGACAGGCACAAGCATGGACCAAAGCGCATTGCCTGAATTCATTGCAGTGCGGCCAATCGGCCGACGAGCGGCGGCTCAACATCGCCCGCAAAACGCAAAACCGCCGGCGCGAAGGCCGGCGGTTCGGGTACGCAGTACTCAAGAACTCAATTACATAAGCACAAGCCGATAAACCAGGATTGTGGCCGAACTCCGGCTAAGCAAACCAACTGCTCTCGGGCGCCCTCGGACCACGCGGACCCCAAAATCCCCGGGGCACGCCCTTTACAAGGCGCCGGCCTCGTCCTCGAAACCGTCGTCGCCGCCTTCGGAGCCGCCATTCTCGAGGAATTTCTCGGCGATCAGCCCGGCATTCTGGCGCAACGCAAGCTCGACCTCACGCGCCGTGTCGGGATTGTCGCGCAGGAACAGTTTTGCGTTCTCGCGACCCTGGCCGAGGCGCTGGGAATTGTAGGAGAACCAGGCGCCCGACTTCTCGATGACGCCGGCCTTGACGCCGAGATCGATCAGCTCGCCTGTCTTCGACACGCCCTCGCCATACATGATGTCGAACTCGACCACCTTGAAGGGCGGGGCCAGCTTGTTCTTTACCACCTTGACGCGGGTCTGGTTGCCGACGACCTCGTCACGGTCCTTGACCGAGCCGATGCGGCGGATGTCGAGGCGCACCGAGGCGTAGAATTTCAGCGCGTTGCCGCCGGTGGTCGTCTCGGGCGAGCCGAACATGACGCCGATCTTCATGCGGATCTGGTTGATGAAGATGACCATGGTGTTGGAACGCGAGATCGAGGCGGTCAGCTTGCGCAGCGCCTGGCTCATCAGGCGAGCCTGAAGACCGGGCAGCGAATCGCCCATCTCGCCTTCGATTTCAGCGCGCGGCGTCAGTGCCGCCACCGAGTCGACGACCAGCACGTCGATGGCGCCCGAACGCACCAGCGTGTCGCAGATCTCCAGCGCCTGCTCGCCGGTGTCGGGCTGCGAGATCAAAAGGTTCTCGAGGTCGACGCCAAGCTTGCGGGCATAGACCGGATCGAGCGCGTGCTCGGCATCGACGAAGGCGCAGATACCGCCCTTCTTCTGGGCTTCCGCCACCGTGTGCAGCGCCAGCGTCGTCTTGCCCGAGCTTTCCGGCCCGTAGATCTCGATGATGCGGCCGCGCGGCAGGCCGCCGACGCCGAGCGCGATGTCGAGGCCGAGCGAGCCGGTCGGCACGGTTTCGATCTCGACCACCTGCTCGTTGGCGCCGAGCCGCATGATCGAGCCCTTGCCGAACGCGCGCTCGATTTGCGACAGCGCCGCGTCCAGAGCCTTTGATTTGTCCACTGCCTTATCCTCTACAAGCCGCAAAGAATTCTGAGCCATGATACATCACCCCTTGGTCGTCAATGAAGGCCGGACAATCCGTGATCCCTGCTTGTTTTGTACCTTTTTTGTTCTCATTTGGCAAGGGGCAACAAATATCTGAAAAATAATCAATATCTGGATTTGTTCTATTTTTGTCTCACCAGGGCTGGTGCGGAGTGCAACCACGGGTCCAGAAGAGATTTCGATACCCAGCCGTCCGAATCGCGACCCCGATTGCAGGGCGACGCGCAGAAACCTAGTGTGCGCGGCCGCACGATCAACGAAAGTCATCGACCCGAAATGCCGACATCCCCAACAATCCTGGCGCTTGGCGGCGCCCATATCGACCGGCGCGGCCAGGTCTCGGGCGTCTATGTGCCCGCGGCTTCGAATCCCGGCATCATGCGCGAAGACGTCGGCGGCGTGGTTTTCAACGCGCTGCGCAGCGTGGTGAAGCGCGGCGTGTCGGCCTCGCTGATCTCGGTGCGTGGCGGTGACGCTGCGGCGGACACAGTCGCCTCGGCGATCGACAACGCCGGGATAACCGACCTTTCGGTGGTGTTCCTCGACCGCACGACGCCGAGCTACACGGCGCTGATCGATGCCGAAGGCGAGTTGATCGTCGGGCTGGCCGACATGGCGCTCTACGACCTAGCCTTCCCCAAACAAATAAGGCGCGCCAAGGTGCGCGAGGCGATCGCCGCCGCCGACGCCATCCTGTGCGACGCCAACCTGCCGACGGCGGCGCTGGAGCGCCTGGTGGCGTTGGCCGGCGACCGGCCGGTCTTCGCCATCGCCGTCTCGCCGGCCAAGGTCGTTCGCCTGGCGCCGCTGCTCGACGATCTGTCGCTGCTCTTCATGAACCTTCGCGAGGCCGCCGCGCTGGTCGGCGCCGAGCCATACGGCAAGACCCTTGTCGACGCGCTCAGGCGGGTTGGCCTGAATGCCGGCGTGGTCACGTCCGGCAGCGCTCCGGTGCTGGGCTTCGACGATACCGGCATCTTCGAGATCGACCCGCCCGCGCCGCGCAAGGTGGCCGACGTGACCGGCGCCGGCGACGCCTTGACCGGCGCAACCGTCGCCGCCTTGCTGCGCGGCCTGCCGCTGCGTGCAGCACTACGCGAAGGCCTTGCCGCGGCGATGCTCGCCATAGAGAGCCCGCAGGCCGTGCCGTCCTTCACGATCGCCACCTTCACGCAGACGCTTGCCCTTGTGCCGGAGCCGCGGGAAGTGGCATAGGGCCACCACTGCCGAAGCAATCCCTTCGGATCGGAGACAGCCATGACGCCTGACACCGCCCGCCCCTTCGTCGATATCCATCCGCCGGTGTCCGAGGCGCTTGCCGCCGGCCGGCCCGTGGTGGCGCTGGAAAGCACCATCATCACCCACGGCATGCCCTACCCCGACAATGGCGCCATGGCGGCCAAGGTCGAGCAGATCATCATCGACTGCGGCGCGGTACCGGCGACGATCGCCGTGGTCGAGGGCCGCATCAAGATCGGCCTCTCCGACGGCGAGCGCGAATCGCTTGCCATGACGGGCGACGCCATGAAGCTGTCGCGCGCCGATCTCGGCTTCGCGGTCGCTCAAACGCGCACCGGCGGCACCACGGTTGCGGCGACCATGATCGCCGCGCATATGGCCGGCATAAAAGTGTTCGCCACCGGCGGCATTGGCGGCGTCCACAAGGGCGCTGAGAAAAGCTTCGATATCTCGGCCGACCTCGACGAACTGGCGCGCACGCCGGTCATCGTCGTCTCGGCCGGCGCCAAGGCGATTCTCGACATCGAAAAGACGCTGGAAGTGCTGGAAACGCGCGGCGTACCGGTTATCGGCCATGGCTGCGAGACGATGCCCGCCTTCTGGTCGAGGCAGTCGCCCTTCCGCGCACCGCTGACCCTTCATGCGCCGGAAGACATCGCGCATTTCTACCGAACGCGCCAAGCGCTGGGCCTGGGCGGCGGCATCCTCGTCGCCAACCCGGTGCCGCAGAATGACGAAATCCCGGCCGCCGAGATGGACGGCTACATCCAGGCCGCGCAAAAGGCGGCCGAGGCGCTCAACGTCACCGGCAAGGCGGTGACGCCGTTCCTTTTGTCGAAAATCCTTGAGCTGACCGGCGGCCGCAGCCTCAAGACCAACATCGCGCTGGTCGAGAACAATGCGCGGCTGGCGGCGGAGATCGCCAAGGCGTTGTAGAGCGTTCAGGTTGCGGCAGCTCGGCCAACTGCAATGGCCGAGTTCCTTCACACCCCCTCTGTGCCGCCACCATTTCTAACTTTCACTTCCCCGCCCTTCGTCCCGCTTCATAAGCCCGCCGCGCCCACACCGCCATTTCATCGGGATCGTCGAAGGCATCGTCCGGCACGCTCCAATAGGGCATCGCCACCTCCTTGCCGTGGCGCGAGCCGGTATAGGTCCACTGGCGGCAGCCCGCGGCCTCGAAATCGGGGACGGTTTCCTCATCCGCCTTGAGCATCAGCTCGCCACGCACGACGACCGCGACAATGACGCCGTCGCAATAGATGCCCTTGCCGCCGAACAGTTTTCGGATGGCGATCGGTCCAAGGCTTTCGAACAGTTCTTCAAGACGCGCATTATCCATGCCGCGATCATCTCATCGGTCTCCGGCCTTGTCATCGCCGCAACCAAAAGCATGCTGACAGGTTGAAACCTGGAAACGGAGTTCCCGCCATGCCTGTCCTGCTCAAAGGCTCCTGCCGCTGCGGCGCCGTCCGCTTCGAGGTGGAGAGCCACACGCCCGTGCCGTTCATGCTCTGCTACTGCTCGATCTGCCGCAAGCAGCAGGGCGGCGGCGGCTTCGCCATCAATCTCGGCGCCGACTACGAGACGCTTGATATAAGGGGCAAGCGCAGCCTCGGCGTCTATCGCGCCGAAATCGAGGATGACGAGCATCCGCATTGCGAGGTCTCGACCGGCGAGCGCAATTTCTGCCGGAAATGCGGCGCAGCACTCTGGCTCTACGACCCGACGTGGCCGAACCTCGTTCACCCCTTCGCTTCGGCGATCGACACCGACCTGCCGAAACCGCCGGAGAAAGTGCATCTGATGCTGAAATACAAGGCGAACTGGGTCGAGCCGGTCGTCGGCAAGAACGACAAGGCATTCGACGTCTATCCGGAGGAATCGATCGCCGACTGGCACAAGCGAACCGGCATGTGGGTTGATTAGGGCAATTCCAGCAAAGCTGCGCAGCAGTTTTCCGCCCGGAATTGCATCAAGACAACCATTTGGCGACAGGAGGCAGAAATGAACCTCACGACGCACAAGAAATTCAAAGGCGATCGTTTGATGCCTTGGGGCAAGGGCACGGTTGTCTCGGACGCCAAGGGATATGTTTTTCTGTCCGGCAACACCGCCACCATCGACGACTACGATCCATCGAAGCACCAGGGCGGCGCTGTCGGCGACGCGGCAACGCAGTGGCGCGAAATCCTAGCCAACATCAAGTCGGACCTGGAGGAACTTGGCAGCTCACTCGACCATCTGGTCAAGGTGACGTTCTACGTCAAAGGGCCTTTTCCGTCCGGCGGCGTCCTCAGCTCACCAAACTTCCGCCTGGACGTGCTGGACGAATTCTTTGCCGAACATTGCCCGAAACACTGCAGCTACAACAACCCGCCGCCATCGGAAGTGATCGGTGTCGCCGCCCTGGCGCAGCCTGACCTCGTCGTCGAGCTTGTTGTCATCGCCGCGCTGCCGGACTGAGCGGAAGCGTTGGCGCCTGATCAGGCCGAGGCGCGTGCCTCGGCAAGCGCCTTGAGGTCGGCAGGCTTCAGCTCGACGGATTCGCCGCAGCCGCAGGCCGAGCTCTGGTTCGGATTCTTGAAGGTGAAACCGGTGCGCAGCGTGGTCTGCTCGAAATCCATCTCGGTGCCGAACAGGAAGAGCGCGGCTTCCGGCGCGACATAGACATGCGCGCCGTCGCGTTCGATATGGTCGTCCTTGGGATTCGGCTCGGTCACAAGGTCGACCGTGTACTCCATGCCGGCGCAACCGCCTTTCTTGATGCCGAGCCGGATGCCATGCGCGCTATCGCGCGCAGCCACGATCTCGCGCACGCGGTCGGCGGCCTTGTCGGTCATGGTGATGACGGCGAAGCGTCCCATATTTTTTTCCTTCTCCATTCCATGCAGGTTCAAGGCCTGCCGAATGATTCTCACCTAAAATGGTGAAGTTTTACGACTGGCGCAAGGCCATCGGCCTCAATACCACCCGACCGCGACCTGCGCTTCTTCCGACATGCGGTCGGGCGTCCATGGCGGATCGAACACCATGGCGACCTCGACACCGGACACGCCCTCGACGGCGCCGACGGCGTTCTCGACCCAACCCGGCATCTCGCCGGCCACCGGGCAGCCCGGCGCGGTCAGCGTCATGTCGATCTTGACTGACCGGTCGTCCTCGATGTCGATCTTGTAGACGAGGCCGAGCTCATAGATGTCGGCCGGAATTTCCGGGTCGTAGACGGTCTTCAGCGCCGAAACGATGTCGTCGGTCAGCCGCGCCAGCTCGTCGGCGGGGATCGCCGAGGCCGAAACGATGCCGTTGGCGACCGTTTCCGGCGCTTTTTCTGCGGTGGTGCTCACGTCGTCCATCATCGTCACCCGAAGAACTTTCGCGCCTTTTCCAGCGCCTCGGCCAAAGTGTCCACTTCGGCCCTGGTATTATACATGCCGAACGATGCCCTGCATGTGGAGGTGACGCCGAAGCGTTTCAACAGCGGCTGAGCGCAATGCGTTCCGGCCCGGACCGCGACACCTTGCCGATCGATCACCATCGACACGTCATGCGCATGGATACCCTGCAATTCGAACGAGATGATGGCGCCCTTGCCGGGCGCGTCGCCGAAGATGCGCAGCGAGTTGATCGCCCGCAGCCGCTCATGCGCGTAAGCCTTGAGGTCCGCCTCGTGCGCGGCGATCCGCTCACGGCCGACCTTCTCCATATAGTCGAGCGCGGCGCCCAGGCCGATCGCCTGGACGATCGGCGGCGTGCCGGCCTCGAAGCGGTGCGGCGGCTCGTTGTAGGTGACGATGTCTTCCGTCACTTCCTCGATCATTTCGCCGCCGCCCATGAAAGGCCGCATCTCTTCCAGCCTGTCCTTCTTGCCGTAGAGCACGCCGATGCCCGACGGGCCATAGACCTTGTGGCCGGTGAAGACGAAGAAATCGCAGTCGAGGTCCTGCACATCGATCGGCATGTGCACCGCGCTCTGGCTGCCGTCGACGAGGACAGGAATTCCACGCGCATGCGCGATGCGCACGATCTCCTTGATCGGCGTCACCGTGCCCAGCGCATTGGACATATGGGTGATGGCGACCAGCTTGGTGCGGTTGCTCAGGCGCTTCTCGAATTCCTCGATGTGGAAGACGCCGAGATCGTCGACCGGCACCCAGACGAGCTTCGCGCCCTGCCGCTCGCGGATGAAATGCCAGGGCACGATGTTGGAGTGATGCTCCATGATCGACAGCACGATCTCGTCGCCCTCGCCGATCCGCGGCATGCCCCAGCCATAGGCGACGGTGTTGATCGCCGATGTGGTGTTGGAGGTGAAGACGATGTTATCGGTGCTCGGCGCATTGAGAAACCGCCGCACCGACTTGCGCGCATTCTCATAGGCGTCGGTCGCGGCGTTCGACAGGAAATGCAGGCCGCGATGCACGTTGGCGTATTCCTGGGAATAGGCGTGCTGGATGGTGTCGAGCACCACCTGCGGCTTCTGCGCCGAGGCGCCGTTGTCGAGATAGACCAGCGGCTTGCCATAGATCTGGCGCGACAGGATCGGGAAGTCGCGGCGGATCGCCTCGACATCATAGGGAGTGGTTTCGATCTTCTGGTCCATCTCGAAGTCCTTGTCGGCCGAAGCCGCGATCCTTCCAACACCCCTCATCCGTCTTGGCGCTTCGCGCCACTTCTCCCACAAGGGGAGAAGGTTAGGCGCTAGCCGTGCGTCGAAAACCAGCCGTCGAGCCGCGCTTCCAGCGCTTCGACCAGCGCCTCGTCGTCCAATTCCTCGATCACTTCGGCGACGAACGCCTTCACCAGGAGACCCCGCGCCGACTTCTCGTCGATGCCGCGCGCCATCAGGTAGAACAGATGGTTGTGGTCAATCTCGGTCACGGTGGCGCCATGGCCGCAGACGACGTCGTCGGCGAAGATCTCTAGCTCCGGCTTGGTCGAGAACTCGCCGTCATCCGACAGAAGCAGCGTGTTGCAGGCCATCTTGGCGTTGGTCTTCTGGGCGTATTGATGCACATTGATGCGGCCCTGGAAGACGCCGCGCGCCTTGCCGGTCACCACGTTGCGGATCACTTCGGTCGACGTGGTGTGCGGCACGGCATGGTCGAGCACCATGGTCACGTCGGTGTGGGTGTCGCCGGCGAGAAGATTGATGCCGCGCAATTTGAAGTCGGCGCCCTCGCCCGTCGTCCTGACGACGACCTCCTGGCGAACAAGCCTGCCGCCGGCGTTCATGACGAACAGCGTCAGCTTGGCGTCCTTGCCGATATGCGCCTTGAACTGGGCGAGATGCGTGGCCGTGTCCGGCTGCTCCTGCACGATGAGCCAGGTCACCTCGGCGCCGTCGCCGATCACGAGCTGGCTGACCGAAGAGACGAGCGCCTCGTCGCCCTCGCCTGCCTGACGCTCGACGACAATCGCCTTCGCGCCGGCGCCGACACGCGCCAGCAGCCGCACATGCGACTGGCCGCCGGCCTGCAGGTTCTGCAATTCGACCGGCTTTTCCAGCTCGGCGCCGTCGGCAATATCGACGAAATAGCCGTCGGCGACGAAAGCCGTGTTCAGCGCGCCGATCGCGTCGTCGCTGCCATAGGGATCCAGGCCGGGCGCGACGCTGCCGTCGGTCAGCTTCTCCGACAGGCGCTGCACCGTCACGCCGTCGATCTCCGTTAGCTTCATCTGCGAGACGCCGTTCAGCACCGGCAGCACGGCCGAGCCTTCAAGAACGGGCGCAAGCGCCTTGACGACGGCGCCGGCCTCGAAAGCCGGCACCGACGTCAGCAGCCGGCGCAGGTCCGTATAATGCCAGGATTCGACGCGGCGCGTCGGCAGGCCGTGCTTGATCGCCTCGATCGCATCGTCGCGCTTGACCATCACCGCGCCGTCGCCGGGCAGCAGCGACAGCCGCTCGCCGAAGGCGTCGATCAGCGCCGTCTCGGCCAAGGTCCGCTGGGGCTGTGCATGCATGTTCATGACTTTTGCCTCGACCGCTGCCATGTCACGCGGCTTGCCCGATCACGCCGGCATAGCCATTGGCCTCGAGATCGAGCGCCAGCGACTTGTCGCCCGACTTGATCACCTGGCCCCTGTAGAGCACGTGCACCGTATCAGGCACGATGTGCTCGAGCAGGCGCTGGTAGTGGGTGATGACGACGATGGCCCGGTCCGGCGAGCGCAGCGCGTTGACGCCGTCCGAGACGATCTTCAGCGCGTCGATGTCGAGGCCGGAATCGGTCTCGTCGAGCACGCAGAGTTTTGGCTCGAGCAGCTTCATTTGCAGGATCTCGGCGCGCTTCTTCTCGCCGCCCGAGAAGCCGACATTGAGCGGCCGCTTCAGCATGTTCATGTCCATGTTGAGCGAGGCGGCGGCGTCCTTCACCCGCTTCAGGAACTCCGGAACCTTCAGCGGCTCCTCGCCGCGCGCCTTGCGCTGCTCGTTCATTGCCACCTTCAGAAATTCCATGGTCGCCACGCCCGGTATCTCCATCGGATACTGGAAGGCGAGGAAGATGCCGGCGGTGGCACGCTCGGCCGGGTCCATTTCGAGGATCGACTGGCCGTTATAGAGGATGTCGCCTTCCGTCACCTCATAGTCCTCGCGGCCGGCGAGGATATAGGACAGCGTCGACTTGCCCGAACCGTTCGGCCCCATGATGGCGGCGACCTCGCCGGCTTTCACCGTCAGGTTCAGCCCGCGGATGATCTCGGTGCCGTCGTCGACGATGCGGGCATGCAAATTCTTGATCTCAAGCATGATTTCTTCCTGAATGTCTTTTGCGGTCAGCCGACCGAACCCTCGAGGCTGATGCCGATCAGCTTCTGCGCCTCGACGGCGAACTCCATCGGCAGCTGCTGGATGACGTCCTTGACGAAGCCGTTGACGATCAGCGCGATCGCCTCTTCCTCGGGGATGCCGCGCTGCATGACGTAGAACTTCTGGTCCTCGGAGATCTTCGAGGTCGTCGCCTCGTGCTCGAACTGCGCCGTCGAATTCTTGGCTTCCATGTAAGGCACGGTGTGCGCGCCGCACTGGTCGCCGATCAGCAGCGAATCGCAATTGGTGAAGTTGCGCGCGTTGGTCGCCTTGCGATGCGCCGAGACCTGGCCGCGATAGGTATTCTGCGAGAAGCCGGCGGCGATGCCCTTGGAGATGATGCGGCTCGACGTGTTCTTGCCGAGATGGATCATCTTGGTGCCGCTATCGACCTGCTGATAACCGTTCGACACCGCGATCGAATAGAATTCGCCGCTGGAATCGTCGCCGCGCAGGATGCAGCTCGGATATTTCCAGGTGATCGCCGAACCGGTCTCGACCTGCGTCCACGAGATCTTCGAGCGGTCGCCGCGGCAGTCGCCGCGCTTGGTGACGAAATTGTAGATGCCGCCCTTGCCCTCGGCGTCGCCGGGGTACCAATTCTGCACCGTAGAATATTTGATCTCGGCATCGTCGAGCGCGATCAGCTCGACCACCGCGGCGTGCAGCTGGTTCTCGTCGCGCTGCGGCGCCGTGCAGCCCTCGAGATACGAGACGTAAGCCCCCTCCTCGGCGATGATCAGCGTGCGCTCGAACTGGCCGGTGTTCTTCTCGTTGATGCGGAAATAGGTCGACAGTTCCATCGGACAGCGAACGCCCTTGGGCACGAAGACGAACGAGCCGTCGGTAAACACTGCCGAATTCAGCGTCGCGTAGAAATTATCGGAGGTCGGCACGACCGAGCCGAGATATTTTTTCACCAGCTCCGGATGCTCGCGGATCGCTTCCGAGATCGAGCAGAAGATGACGCCCGCCTGCGCCAGTTCCTTCTTGAAGGTGGTGACCACCGAAACGGAATCGAACACGGCATCGACCGCGACGCGGCCGGACTTGTAAACGTTGTCGCCGATCTCGTCCTCGTCCGTGACCGCGGTCTTCTGCACGCCGGCCAGGATTTCCTGCTCCTTGAGCGGAATGCCGAGCTTCTCGTAGACCTTGAGCAATTCGGGGTCGACCTCGCTCAGCGACTTCGGCCCCGGCGTGCTCTTCGGCGCGGCGTAGTAGTGGATGTCCTGGAAATCGATCTTCGGATAGTGGACGCGCGCCCAAGTCGGCTCTTCCAGCGTCAGCCAGCGGCGATAGGCTCCCAGACGCCATTCCAGCATCCAGTCCGGCTCATCCTTCTTTGCCGAGATGAAGCGAATGATGTCTTCGCTCAGGCCCTTGGGGGCCTTGTCCATCTCGATCTCTGTCTGGAATCCATATTTATACTGGTCGACGTCGATCTTTCGAACCCGATCGATCGTCTCCTGCACAGCAGGCATAAGCGTTCTCCATCCACGCCGGGGTCAAGGCCCGGCAGTTTTCAAACTATGGCACCGCCGAAATCGCGTCCCAGGGAGGGACTCGCGGCGGAGTAAGTTTCATATAGTGCGTGTCCGCCGGAAATTCACCCGGCCAGGACAAAACGCACGGCTCTACCAGGCCCTAAAGCCTGAATTCTTGTTCAGGCAGCGGAAATCCGAGAACCGCAAGGCGTTTCTCGCTCCGATGCTCCGCCGTCAGGCGGCTTCTTCCTTGCCCGCGCGGCGGGCGACGATGCCGGCCAGTGCCGCCCGAAACGCCGCGATATCGTCGGCGCCGGTCGCACGGCCGATCGAGACGCGCAAGGCGCCCAGGCTGTCGCCATGCCCCATCGCCTTCAGCACATGGCTTGGCCCGACCTTCCCCGACGAGCAGGCTGAACCCGCCGACAGCGCGACGCCGGCGAGATCGAAAGCGATCTGCGCCGTTTCGGCCTTGACGCCGGGAATAGCGAAGAATGTCGTGTTGGCAAGCCTGGGAGCGCCATTTCCGAAAATTTCCGCGTCTGGCGCGAGGTCGCGCACGATCGCCTCGACCTCGTCGCGCCGGCTCGCGATGGCGTCCATGTCGGCGAGACTGGCCAGCGCGGCACGCGCCGCAGCGCCGAAACCGGCGATCCCGGCGACGTTTTCCGTGCCGGCGCGGTGGCTCTTCTCCTGGCCGCCGCCATTGATCAGCGGGCGCGGCATCATCAGGTCGGATGCGGCCACGATCGCGCCGACGCCCTTCGGGCCGCCGATCTTGTGCGAGGACAGGATCAGATAATCGGCATAAGGAATTGACATATCGAGCGGAATCCGCCCGGCAGCCTGCACGGCGTCGACGACCAGCACCCCGCCGGCGGCCTTGACGATCTCGCCGATGCGCCCGATCGGCTGGATAACGCCGGTCTCGTTGTTGGCGGCGTGGATCGCCACCAGCGGCAGACCAATGGCCTTGTCATGCGCGGCGAGCGCGGCGGCCAGCGCCTCGAGATCGGCAATGCCGTGCCGATCGACGCCGATCTTCGTCACCTGCGCCGCCGCGAAGCGTCCACCATTCAGTATGCAGGGATGGTCGGCTTCGGAGACGAAGAGATGGCTCATGCGGATCGATCCGCGTCCCATCTGCCAGTCGGGCGTAAGCAGCGTCGAGGCGGCTTCGGTGGCGCCGGAGGTGAAGACAATATGTTCAGGCTTGGCATTGACCAGCCGCGCCACGTCGCGGCGCGCGTCCTCGACCAGCCGGCGCGAGGCGCGCCCTTCCGTGTGGACCGATGACGGGTTGGCGGCATCGAGCGCGGCGACCATCGCTGCCCGCGCTTCCGCAATGAGCGGCGCGCTGGCGTTGTAGTCGAGATAGGCGCGGATTGCGGCCATTTTCGCTCAGTTCGTCCTTCCGCCGACTATCCCGCTAGGATAGCGCGTTATTTCCTTGAAATTGCAAGGCAAGCCGTCCTATTTACCCGGCTTGCGGCGCGGGCGGCCGGACCATCGGGTTTCGGCCTCCCAGTTTTGAACAATTCTAAACTAGCTTCTAGGAACACGCTCGCCCGGCGTCAAGGCCACAGAAGATGTGGGGCCGCGGGTGAGTCGGGATCAGGAAAGTTCCGGGCGAGCGCATTCATATGCCATGTGGAGTATTTTATGCCTGAGGTCATTTTCGCCGGTCCGGCTGGTCGCCTGGAGGGACGTTATCAGCCCTCGAAGGAAAAGAGCGCCCCGATCGCCATCGTGCTGCATCCGCACCCGCAATTCGGCGGCACGATGAACAACAAGATCGTCTACGACCTCTTCTACATGTTCCAGAAGCGCGATTTCACCACGCTGCGTTTCAATTTCCGCGGCATCGGCCGCAGCCAAGGCGAGTTCGACCATGGCACCGGCGAATTGTCGGACGCGGCCGCCGCGCTCGACTGGGTGCAGTCGCTGCATCCGGATTCGAAGAGCTGCTGGGTCGCCGGCTATTCCTTCGGCGCATGGATCGGCATGCAGCTCCTGATGCGCCGGCCCGAGATCGAGGGTTTTATTTCGGTCGCGCCGCAGCCCAACACCTACGACTTCTCGTTCCTGGCGCCCTGTCCGTCGTCCGGCCTCATCATCCATGGCGATGCCGACAAGGTGGCGCCGCCGAAGGATGTGCAGGGCCTGGTCGACAAGCTGCACACGCAAAAGGGCATCACCATCACGCAGAAGACGATCCCAGGCGCCAACCATTTCTTCGCCAACGATTCCGAGCTGCTGATCCAGGAGTGCGCCGACTATCTCGACCGTCGCCTGGCCGGCGAGTTGGCCGATCCGAGGCCGAAGCGGCTGCGCTAAGCGCGGAAGGCCGCCAGTCAGGCGTCTTAAGGAATCTGGGTTTGATCGACTCCGGCCTCGACCGTATCGGCTGTCGAAGCCCTGCCTCTTGGCGCGCGGGACGGTACCAACCGGAACGTCCGCTTGCGCACCGGCAGCTTCGAACCGGTCTGGCCGAAGATGAAGCCGAGCCGGGCAAACACCAGCCCCGATAGCACCGCGAACGCCAGTCCGAGCCCGAAGCCCGCGACCGTGTCGCTGGGATAGTGCGCGCCGACGAAGATGCGTGTCGAAGCGATGCAGGCCGTGACCGCCAGCGCGATATACCAGCGCCGCGGGAACAACAGCAGCAGGATGCCGAAGACGGCGCCCATCGTCGTGGCATGGCCGGACGGGAAACCGGCAAAGCGCGCGTCCATGGCGAAAGGATGCAGCGACAGGACGCCAAAGCTGTCGAAATAAAGCGGCCTGGCGCGGCCGATTCCGTATTTCAGCACGTTGACCGCAAGACCGGAAAGGCCGACGGCGCATAGCACCAGGAACGCGAAACACGTCCAGTTGTAGACGATCATCCGGCCATGCCGGGACAGGCCGCGCCAATCCGTCAGATTGGCGGCGACGAGGCAGAGTGCCGCTGGAATGAGATACCAGCCGCCGAGGCCGAATTGCGTGAAGAAATCGGTGAAGCGCGCAAAGCCGGAGGACCATTCGCCGCGCATCTCGCCCGCTCCGGCGTCGAGGCGCAGGAAGATCGCCACGGTGAGCAGCGCCCAGGCCATGAGCCAGACGCTCCACAGAATTCTCGGATAGCGCGCCGGACGCACGGCAAAGCGTCGCCTCACGATCGACATCGTGTCGCGGAAATTGCCGAGCGAGCGGCGGTAGAGGGCAAGGGGCGGCGCGGCGGACATGGCTGGGCGCTTATAGGGACATTCGATGCCCGACGCTATTCATCACGGCGCCACCCGGTAAAGCCCGAGCGACAGCTTGTCTCCCGACGAATAGTTGATGCCGTCGATCTCGGTCAGCCGCTTTGCCGACTTGCCCTGAGCGGCCAGCACGTCGGTAAGCTTCTGCTCGTCCTTGATCGGCGCCAGCCCGAGCGCGCAGGATGGATCGGCGAGCAGATGTTGCCCCACGCCCTCGATGTCGGTCAGCACGGTCTTGGTGCCGACCAGGAAGACCAGGCTTGGCTCCTGGAACTTCGCCGAGGCAAGCACCGTGGTGTCGCAAGGGCGGTTGGCGTCGACGGCGGCCTTGACGGCGGGGCTCAGCCAGATCGGTTTCAGCGACGGCGCGATCACGCCGAACAGCAGGCTGAAGGTGATGCCGGCGCCGACCGCGATGGCCGCGATGCGCGGCAGCGGCACCTGCAACTGCCTGGGGAAGGCAAGATAGCCGGTGACCAGAGCGGCGATCGCCGCCGGTATGCTCCACCAGGAGAAGGTCTTGGCGAGGTAAAGCGGCGCGCCGACGCAGACCACGGCAAGGCCGATCGCCACCACGGCAAGGCCGAAGGCTGTCGCCCACCACAGCCATGTCTGCCAGCACTTCAGCGGCGCGTTGGCCTTGTCCGCCGGCAAGGTGAGCAGCCAGCCGACCAGAAGCGCCATGCCCGGATAGGCCGGCATGACATAATGCGGCAGCTTGGTCGGGATCGCCTCGAAGACCAGCCAGAACGGGATGTACCAGGCCAGGCAGAAGCGCAGGCGCGGATCGTCCCAAAACCGGTTGATAGCCTGGAGCCCGGCGCCGACCGCGATCAGCCCGAAGGGCCACATGAACAGCGAATAAGTCAGCATGTAGAAGCCGGGCGGCAGGCCGTGCGATTCCTCGCCCTGCGCCACCTTGTTCAGCATGTCCTTGCCGACCGCTTCCTGGAAGAAGGCCCCGCCGCTCTTCCAGGTGATGAGGATAAGCCACGGGAGCACGATCGCCAGCACGATCAGGACGCCGCGCACCAGCTTCATCTTGAGGAGCCAGCGCCAGTCGCGGTCGAAGGCAAAGAGGGCAGCGGCGGTCAGCAGCGACAAAAGCGGTGAAACCGGGCCCTTGATGAGGATACCGAAGCCTTGCGCGATCCAGAAAATCCACGGCAGATGCCCGGGAACCGGTTCGTTGCGCTTGGCTGCCCAATACACCTGCGCCAGCGCGCCTTGCGCCATCACGCAGCAGGCGAGAAGCATGGCATCGGTCTTGGCGTCGCGCCCTTCGAAGGCGGTGGCGAAGATCGCCGCCATCATTAGGCCGGCGGCCAGCCCGGCATTGGCGCCGAAGAGTTTTGTCCCGGTCCAGCCGATGCCGACGACAGCGAGCGCGATGCCCAGCATCGAGACCAGGCGATAGACCCAGATCGGCGCCGCGGCCCCCTCGCCGCTCAACGCCACGGCGGCTGACTGCAGCCAGTAGATGCCGATCGGCTTCTTGTAGCGCGTGACATCCTGCAGGCGGATATCGACATAGTCGCCGGTCTCGACCATCTGCTTGGTCGACTGGACGAAACGGGATTCATCGCGGTCGACCGGCGGCAGGCTTGCCAGCCCGCTGACGGTCATGACGATGCTGAACAGAAAGAGGAAGAGGGAGTTCCTGTTCATCGCGGGAGCTTTTCCGATCTGAAACTGCGGGATGGCCCCGTCGCGGTGCATGGCGCCGTGTCTTTGCGCGGCGCCTCATTACGCCAGCAAAAAGGGCGAAGCAAGGACGCGCCGCGCCGTATGCGATTCCAAGCAAAACCGGAAACCACTTTTGCTGATCGCGTGTTTGTTGGTTGAAGCGCGATCGGACGCAAAACCGGAAACCACTTTTGCTGATCGCGCTTGGATGCTAAACGCGCGCCTTCATATCAAGCATGGCCAAGCGCCCGGCGACCTCCAGGAAGAAAAAATGTCCGCCTTCAAATCCGATTTCCTGCGCATCATGAGCGAGCGCGGCTTCATCCATCAGATTTCGGATGAATCCGCCCTCGACCAGCTCTTCGCCAAGGAAACGGTGAGCGCCTATATCGGCTTCGACGCCACCGCCAAAAGCCTGCACGCAGGATCGCTGATCCAGATCATGATGCTGCATTGGCTGCAGCAGACCGGCCATCGGCCGATCGCGCTGATGGGCGGCGGCACCTCGATGATCGGCGACCCGTCCTTCAAGGACGAGGCGCGCAAGCTGCTCACCCCGCAGGACATCGACGACAATCTCGTCGGCATCCGCCGCAATTTCGCGCCTTACCTGAAATTCGGCAGCGGCCCGGGCGACGCGGTCATGGTCAACAACGCCGACTGGCTGATGCAGATCAACTACGTCAATTTCCTGCGCGATGTCGGCCGGCATTTCTCCGTCAACCGCATGCTTGCCTTCGATAGCGTGAAGCTGAGACTCGATCGCGAACAGTCGCTGTCCTTCCTCGAATTCAACTATATGATCCTGCAGGCCTACGACTTCGTCGAGCTCTACAAACGCGTCGGCTGCCGGCTGCAGATGGGCGGCTCGGACCAGTGGGGCAATATCGTCAACGGCATCGACCTCGGCCACCGCATGGAGGGCGTGCAGCTCTTCGCCATGACCACGCCGCTGCTCACCACCTCCTCCGGCGCCAAGATGGGCAAGTCCGCCTCGGGCGCGGTCTGGCTCGATGGCGACATGCTCTCGCCTTACGAATTCTGGCAGTACTGGCGCAACACCGACGACGCCGATGTCGGGCGCTTCCTGAAGCTCTACACGACCCTGCCGCTCGACGAGGTGGCGCGCCTTGAAAAGCTCGGCGGCTCGGAGATCAACGAGGCGAAGAAGATCCTCGCCACCGAGATCACCGCCATGCTGCATGGCCGCGAGGCGGCCGAGACCGCAAGCGAGACGGCGCGCAAGACTTTCGAGGAAGGCGCGCTCGCAGACACTCTGCCCAGCGTCGAGGTCGCCAAATCGGACCTTGAGTCAGGCGTCGGCATCCTGGCGCTGTTCGTGAGCGCCGGGCTGGCCGGCTCGAACGGCGAAGCGCGCCGGCATGTCCAAGGCGGCGCCGTGCGCATCAACGATCAGCTCCTGACCGACGACCGCCGCGTCGTCACGCTTCAGGATCTCGGCCCGGAAGGCGTCGTGAAGCTTTCGCTCGGCAAGAAAAAGCATGTGCTGGTACGGCCGATCTGATCGGCCGAACCTTACTGCGCAGTTTGGGACGGTTGCTGCCTGTACTCGAAGATCGAGCGGAATATGCCCGGCGCCACCACCGATAGCGGATTGATGTTGAGCGTCGGCTTGTTGGCATTGCCGCGCAGCCGGTAGGTGACGCCGATCAGGCCGCGGTCGCGTCCGTTGCCCAGCAACGGCCCGAACAGCGGCAGTTCGCCGAAGATGCGGTTGAGCCCGTAGACCGGCATGAAGGTTCCGGTCATGTCCATGTTGTTGTTGGGATCGTAGAGCGTTCCCTGGAAGGTCGTGCCGATGCGCGGACCGCGCAGCAGGCCGTTCGCCAGTTTCAGATAGCCGGAACCCTTGTCGATCTCGGCAAAGCCGCGCTCGAACTGCACCCTGGACGTGTCGATGTTGCTTTTGACGGCCTGGTTCAGGCTGCGTGTATCGCCAGCCGGCGTCGTCGACACGATCGAGGCCAGCTTGGGCTCGTTGACCACATAGAAATTGCGGGCATCCACCTGTCCCTTCATCGGCCCGTCGCCGGCGCCTGAGAGCGACAGCGTGATCGCGCCGCCTTGCATGTGCTCGTAGACATTGAGGAAACGCAGGATCGCGCCGGCATCGGCAGACTTCACCCTGAGCACGCGGCCGCCTTCGCTGGTGGTGTTGTTGATCGCGATCGCGGCCCCCGAGCTTGCCGCGGCGGTGACGTTTAGCCCATTCACCCGCGATCCGGCGGCACTGTATTCGAGCTTGAGATTGGAAAGCACCTCGTCATGAAAACCGGTCAGCGATGCCACATCGGCGCTCACCGAGATCGCGTCGCTGCCGGCGCCCTTCGTGGCTGTATCGACATCCGAGGTGAACTGTTTGATCAGCGAGCGGGCGTCAAGCGACGCGCCGCTGACATCGACAGCGTAGCTCTTGCCTGAACGCTTGACCGAAACGGCGATGTCGTCGCCTCTGTTCAACGCGACTTTGCTGAAGCGGGCCGCGGACAGCGAGCCGTTGACCAGCGTCACATTGCCGTCGATCGAGAAGCTTTTTCCGTCGAGAGCGAAATCGGTCAATGTGGTGGTGCTGCCGGACTTCGCCATGTCGAAAGCGACCTTGGCGGGAATGCCGGCGCCCTTGCTCCAGCCCGCCCACGGAATGTCGAGCCTGGCATTGGTCAGGTCCGCCGAAACCTGCTGGGCGCCCTCGCCGCTCTTGTCGATCGCCACCTTGATGGTTCCCGACAGCAGGGCCGACAGTCCAGGCAT
The DNA here is from genome assembly GCF_020165105.1 of Mesorhizobium sp. CA5. NCBI lineage: Bacteria > Pseudomonadati > Pseudomonadota > Alphaproteobacteria > Hyphomicrobiales > Phyllobacteriaceae > Mesorhizobium > Mesorhizobium sp. CA5. The sequence continues at coordinate 45,442 of NZ_JAIUHJ010000009.1, forward strand.
GCTGGCGTTGCGCGTCTTGTCGTCGAGGACCAGCGTAACCTTGCGGCTTCGCGCCGGCCCGTCGTCGGCGAGCGGCTCGACGAGATCGAGGTCGGCCGGAATGCCGTTGAGCTTGGCCTCGGCGGAAATCACCGCCTGCTTTGGCCCGACGGTGATCGAGCCATCGGCGTCGGTCACGGTCTGGTCCTCGAAAGGCTTCGCCAGCGACAGGTCCCGATAATCGAGCGAAACCAGCCAATCTAGCTTCGAGGTGTCCATGCCCTTGGTCAGCGGAATGTCCGCTCTGACATGGCCGGTGACGGTGCCGGACAGGTCTTCCGGTGCCAGTCCGACATGGCGCATGGCATTGATCGGCTCATAGGAGGCCAGTTCGGCGATCGCCGGCGCCTCGCCCGCCACGTCGATGTCGAGCCCCCCGATGACAATCGGTCGGTTTGCATTCTTGACCGTCAGCGTGCCGCCGCTTGCCGCCACGGTGCGGCCGCTCGGCATATAGACGCTGCCCGAGGAGAGCGCGATATCGACATCGTTACCATGGAACGCAACCGCGCCGACGGCGTCGCGGACCGGCGGGATACGCCCGGCGGTATCGAAGCGCGATCCTTCGATCTGGAAACGGCCGAATACTTCATCGCCGGTAAGCGGCACGCCGTTGCCGAGGCGCCCCGGCGCGACCTGGAACTGCAGATTGGCGTCGGTCACCGTGCCGCCGAACAAGTTGCCCAGCACCCAAAGCCGCGCGTTGCGGGCCGAGAACCACGGCCACAATTGCTTGACATGCGAGACTGGCATGTCATGCACGTTGAGCGACAGCGATACCCCTGGCGGGCCGTGGTCGATGAAGGCGACGGTGGCCGCGCCCAGTACCTCGCCCGGTCCGCCGGAGCGCACGCCGATCTGCTCGGCAACGAGCTTGCGGCTCTTCGGCTGGTAGACACCGGCGATACGGGCCAGGAACTGAAGCGCCGGTTCCTGCGATTCCGAAGGCGCCAGCGTCGAGCCGTCGCTGGTGAGATCATAGCGGTAGGCGGGCTCCTCCCCCGCAGCTGCCGGCTTCGGCCCGATCGATCCGGCAAAGTTGAAGCTGGAGCGGCTGCTCCTGATCAGCAGCCGGTCGACCGAGATCTTGTTTGAACCGGCCACCAGTGTGGCATCGGCTTCGACATCGGTCGGCAGCAGCCCGCGCTCGCCCAGGTCGAGCACCGAACCGTTGAGGGAGAGCGAAGCCGCGAGGCGCGACGGGTTGTCGCCCGACGCTTCCGAGCCCGAAAGCTTCAATGCGATCGAACCCAGCTTGGCGCCATCGGCCGGGGCGGCCTCGGTCGAACTGCCCTTGCCGGGGGCGCCTTCTATCTCGAGATTGGCGTCCAGCGACGAAATGCGCCTTGCCGTCGCATCGCGCGTCGCCGAGGCGGTCAAAGTCGCGTGCCGGCCATCGACATCGGCATCGTAGGAAACCTGCATGCGTCCCGCGCCTGTCTGCGCGACGGTCGCCGAGGCGATGGTCACGCGCTTGACCGGTCCGGCGTCCGGCAGCTTGAACTCGACATTGCGCAGATCGATCTGTCGCATCGAGTCCTCGCGCACGGCATCAAGCGCGCCGTTGACGCCTGAAAACACCGCCGCCGACACTTTCTCCGGGTCGACAAGGCCATCCGCGTTGCGCAGCGCCGCCGTCCAGTCGCTGCCTCCGGAGGGCATGGCCCCCACCACGATATGGGCATCGGAAAATCTGGCGCTCGTCAGCCGGACGTCGCCCGAAAGCAGCGGCAGAAGGCGCATGCCGAAACGTACGCGTCCGATATCGGCCATCGGCTTGCCGTCGGCCGTCTTCAGGCTGACATCGTTCACCTGCAGGGCGACGAAGCTCGACCCGTCGAGCGTCAGCCGAGCCGGGCCGACGGCGACGTTGACATCGATGCCGGCCAGCTTCTCGATGGCTGTCTCCGCCTCAGTCCGCAGGCGCTCCGTGCCGATGCCGGAGGCGCCGAGGACATAGACACCCGCCGCCGCCAGAAGCATGAGCGCGCAAAACCCGGCAAACACCCGGCCGAGGACGCGGAAACGCCGCCGCACGGCTGCCCGGCCGAGCGGCGGCACGCTGCACGCGGACGGAAGCCTCGCCAGGTCGGTGATCTCGTCACGCCTGAACCTGATCTTCTCGTGCTGCGGTTCTTCCTGATCCAAGCAATATTCCGTTGTGACGAACTCGTCGTGGACGAATCCCCGCCTCACGTTATATCGATGATTTCCCGCGCGTAACCGCAAACAAGGGCATCGATATGGCTGACCTCGAGGTGGGCGACGCAGCGCCGCAATTCGATCTTCCGCGTGACGGCGGCGGCTCTCTCAGCCTCGCGGCGTTCCTGGGCAAGCCAGTTGTACTTTACTTCTATCCGCAAGACGACACCACAAGTTGCACCGCCGAGGCCATCAGCTTCTCGCAGTTGAAGCCGGAGTTCGAGAAGGCCGGTGCCGTGGTGATCGGGCTGTCGCCTGATAGCGCGAAGAAACACGACAAATTCAAGGCGAAGCACGATCTCACGGTCGATCTCATCGCTGACGAGGAGCGCAAAGTGATCGAGGCCTACCGTTTGTGGGTCGAAAAGACGATGTATGGGCGCAAATATATGGGTGTCGAGCGCGCCACCTTCCTGATCGGGAAGGACGGGCGGATCGCCCGTATCTGGCGCAAGGTTCGCGTCAAGGGCCATGCCGAGGCCGTGCTGGAAGCCGTTCGCGCGCTCTGAGCGTCGCCAAAGCCCGCCAAAGCAATCGACAATTATGGTCGTTACTCGTCAGATGCCTCAGGCTTCGGCTGCCGCCGCGTCCTCCAGGATTTCGAACGATGGCTCACCTGATCGGCCAGCGCGGCAAGATGGCCACGCAAGCCGCGCGCGCCCATCATGGACGACAGCGTGACTGATTGCGTGGCAAAGCGCCGCTTGAAATCCTCGCCGCCGCAGAGAAAATCAATCGTGGCAAGGCCGCGGTCGAACGACCATTGGATATAGTCCATCATCAGTACCATACCCGGCGAGGCGCGCTCGTATTCGGGATCATAGGTGGTGACGAAAGCCATCATCGTGCCGTGCTGCTCGAAATTGATCGAGACGGCGACGATCGTGTCGTCAAGCTCCAGCACGAAGATGCGCAACAGCCCGAGGTCGGCCAGCACCGAAATAAGCGCGGCGAGAACCGGCGAGCCCTTGTCGAACAGATCCGAGGCACGACCATGGCGAGCGAGCCAGAGGCGCTTCAGCGTCGCGACGCGCTCGAGCACCGGTTCGCGCGGGTCCTCCGCATCCAGCAGCCGGAAACGCAATGCACCGCTTTCTTCCATGAACTTGCGGCCGCGACGATAATTCTGCCGGCCCTTCTTGGACAATGTCTCGAACCATTCCGCGCCACCCTGCCAGGAGCCAGCAACACGATAGCTAAGTTCAGTGCGGTGGTTGGGCCGAAGCGCCTTGCCATGAGCCGGTTCCAGCAGGGCATGAACACCGGCATCCGGCAGCAGGCGGTTGAGATAGATCAGGTCGAAGCCACCGTGGTCAAAAACATACTGCCAGAGGCGGGAGATCGCCCGCGGGTCGCTGTCAGGTGCAACCAGCGCGTCGCCATAGTCACTGTGATCCTTCGCCGCCCATTCGAGGATGCGGATGCCGGAACGCCTGAAGGTCGCGAGCGCTATCACCCCATCGAGCCGGTCGCCGTTCCAGGCGAGCCCAATCCTGAGCGCGCGCCGCTCCTGCTGCGGGGTGGTGCGCCACCAGGCCGCGATCCAGTCCGGGTGCTGGAAGACAAGCCCGCCAGCCCGCTGCCAGAGCGCGGCCCAGGCCGGTGCGATCTCGGCCAGGCGGGCCGCCGTTGTCACGACTTCGAAGGTGCGTGTCCGCGGGATTGCGAGCACAACGGGAGCGTTCATGGCCGTGTCCCCTCCGAGGCTCGCGAGGCGCGTGACCGTGGCCTTCCGGGCCGGATGCGCTTGGCGATATGTCCCCACATCCGCTTCAGCGGCATGACGTAAAGGCCTGCGAGCGACTGATAGTCGCGCACATCGCGGTCGACCAGCCCGAACTTGAAGTCCTCGTCGGGCCTCGGCACACACAATGTTCCGAAGAGCCGGTCCCAGAACGAGAAGAGCAGCCCGAAGTTCTTGTCGTAGTGGCGCGGATCGACGCTGTGATGCAGCTGATGCCAGTGAGGACACAGGATCAAGTTGTTGAGCGGGCCGAACGAGATCTTGAAATGCGTGTGCCTGACGAAATCCATCATCAGGATGTTACGCATGACATAGACGTTGACGCCAAAAACGGTCAGTTCGACAAGGTTCAGCGAAATCAGCGACCAGATGCCGAAGCAGAGCCCCACGACGATGCCGTCCCAAGCTCGGTTCATCAACTCGTCGAGCGGATGGACCCGGTCCTTGGTGATCCCGACCATCACCTCGGCCGAGTGATGCACCTTGTGCAGTTCCCAAAGCAGCGGATAGCGATGCTGGGCGACATGATAGAGGTAATAGGAAATGTCGTAGGCCAGGAGCATGCTGACGGTGAAGATCAGAACCGTCACCGGCCCTGCCGGCCCCTCGGTCAGAGGCGGCTGGAAGTGGAACAGTGTCGAAAACAGCCAGTTGGTCCCGTACCCCACCACCGTGACGAAGACGATTCCGGCGGGCAGCATCAGGAAAGGCATCAGGGCCTTCTTCGTGACCCAGAACAGCAGGTCGGCCTTCGCGGAAGGATGGGTGATGACCTCACGCGGGATGGCGAACTCGAAAAACTCCTTCCAGCTCTTCTCCTCGACCGCGCGCCAATAGGCCACAAGCGCGCTGACAAAGGCAGTCAGCAGCAAAAGCCCGGTCGCCAGCAGACTGGTGCCCGAAATCTTGTCGAGGATCTTGCCAACCAGATCGCCCAGCATTCCCACCGCCACGATGAATCCCAAATACCAACACGCCTTTACTCGAAAAACGTCAACTAAACGCAATCGAAGACAGTTAAGAAACCCGAGCCTTGCTCTGCGAGCTACAGGCTGCTCCTGGCAGAACTTTGGTGCTCATCGCCAACGCGACACGGCGTCCGCGTCCTGAAGATTTTCGCGCTACCTCATGCCCGTACTGCGTGCATCCGGCGCCGCGCGGTCGACACGGCAAAACTTTGTTAACCCTAATAATGTGTAATCAGGCTTGTCGTTAGTCCGTAACGAAAGCTTGGTCCCCGTGAAACCAACCGGTCAGTCAGCTGTCTTCGGCAGGCGTAAGGAACCGCACACGGTCATCATCGCCCGGGGCGACGAGATCAGGCATTTCACCATCCGCCCCTGGCTCGCGGCCTTCATCGGCTCGGCTCTGGCGGCGATCGCCATCGGCTATCTGCTCGCGACTTCCTATCTGGTGCTGCGCGACGACCTGATCGGCGCCACGACGGCAAGGCAGGCGCGCATGCAGCAGGCCTATGAGGACCGCATCTCGGCCCTGCGTGCCCAGGTCGACCGCATCACCAGCCGCCAGCTTCTCGATCAGCAGCTGATGGAGACCAAGGTCAGCGAGCTGCTGGCCAGGCAGACCCAGCTCAGCGAGCGGCACGGACGGCTTGGGCCGATCCTCGAGCGCGCCGAGAACGAGGTCGGTGACGCACCTGCAACGGGCGCAACGGCACCCAAGCCCGACGAGCACGCCGAGGTCACCGGCAGCCTTTCGCAGGCGCCGACCTATTCCGTCGCATCCTTGGACGCCGGCGATACAAGGCCCTTCTCGCTCTGGTCGACACGGTCCGATCCGCTTGACGGCGAAACGGCGGCCGATCGCGCCGACAAGCTGTTCGTCTCGATCAATGCTTCGTTGAAGGCCATCGAGGGCCAGCAGCTTTCGCGCATCGCCACGCTTGCCGACAACGCCTACAAGAATGCCGATGCCATAGCGCAGGCACTGGAAGCGGCCGGCCTGCCGGTCGACGGCGAACTGAACAAGAGCGATGTCGGCGGCCCGCTGGTTCCGCTTGATCCCACCATGGGTTTCGACAGCAAGGTCAAGGAGTTGGACGAGGCGCTCGATGCGCTCGACCAGATCAAGAAAGAGGCGCGCAAGCTGCCGCTCGCCAATCCCGCCCCGGGTCGCACGGTGACCAGCCCCTTCGGCGTGCGCACCGATCCGATCCTGGGCAGCGCCGCCCTGCATACGGGAATGGATTTCAGGGCGCCGATCGGCATGCCGGCCAAGGTCACCGCCGCCGGCGTCGTCACAAGAGCCGGCTGGGCCGGCGGCTACGGCCGCATGGTCGAGGTCGACCATGGCAACGGTTTTGCCACGCGCTACGGGCATTTGAGCGAGATCGACGTCACCGTTGGCCAGAAGCTCGCCGCCGGCGACGTCATCGGCAAGACCGGCAGCAGCGGCCGCTCGACGGGTCCGCACCTGCACTATGAAGTGCGCCACGATGGCGAAGCGGTCGACCCGCTGCGCTTCCTCACCGTTGGCAAGAAGGTCGCGCAGTACCTTTGACCGGCTGATCCAAACCGGCGCCGTGCCCGATCTCGATCATCCGATCGACAATCCCGGCATCGATATCGGCCGCGGCTCGCGCCGGCCAGTCAGGCTTTGACATGGATATCCCGCGGGAATCTCGTCAGCGTCTCGTTGCCGGCATCGGTTACCAGAATGGTTTCGCTGATCTCGATGCCCCAGCCGTCCATCCACATGCCCAGGATGGAATGAACGACATTGCCGGGCTGGAGCACCGTCTTGTCGCCCGGTCTCAGGCTGATCGTATGCTCGCCCCAATCCGGCGGATAGGCGACGCCGATGGAATAGCCGATACGCGATTCCTTCTTCAGCCCGTGGCGCTCAATGACCTTGCGCCATGCAGCTTCGACCGCTTCGGCGGTCGTTCCCGGACGTGCGGTTTCGAGCACCGCATCCATGCCCTCGATCACCGCCTTTGCCGTGTCTGCGACGCGAGCCGGCGTCTTGCCGAGTTGCATCGTCCTGGCGAGCCCCGCCGCATAGCGACGGCAGACGCCGGCAAGCTCGAGCGCGATCGTTTCGTCCTTCCCGAACCGCCTGTCGCTCCACATGATGTGCGGCGCGGACGCGTTTTCGCCGCCGAGGATCGTCGGCGGCAGCGCCGTGATGTCGCCAGCGAAATCCTGGCTGCCGGCGATCTGCGCCGCCTGGATGGCGGCGATCGCATCGCATTCGCGCACGCCCGGCGCGATAACTTCGAATGCTCGCGCGACGGCTGCTTCGGCCAGCATCGAGGCCTTGCGCAGATAGGCGATTTCCGCAGCCGATTTCACCGCGCGGATCCAGTTCACGAGCAGGTCGGCGTCGTGCCATTTCGCGTTGGGCAATCCGGCGACGAGCCGCGCATGTGCCTTCGGCGAAAAATAATAGGCTTCGAGCTCGATGCCGATATGGCGGCTGCCCCATCCCTTGGCGACGATCCAGGCCGCGATCCAGTCCATGGGATGCCGATCGGCGCGCTGAACGTGGTCCTCCGGAAATCCGACCACGTTTTCCGGCTTCATCCAGGCCGTCAGCAACCCGCCGGCCGCATCCATGGCGCGCCCGATCCAGACCGGCTCGGCGTCCTCGATCGGCACGAGCACCACCTGGGGCGTGTAGAACGACCAGCCGTCATAACCGGTGACGTAGTGCTGGTTGGCGACGTCGTTGACGATCAAGAGCTCGATGCCGCGCTTTGCCATCTCGGCGCGGATTCTTGCGAGCCGCCGCTGGTACTCTTCGCGGGCAAAAGGCAGCTCAATCATCTTTTCTCCTCACCGGATCGATCTGGTCGGGACGAAGCCCTGTCGTCCACCATTGCGGTGGTTTTGACCGGCGACAATCGGCCAGGACGATGCATGGGCAGGGCCTAGCCGAACGGGGAGCGATTGACTCGAAGCAAGTTGTAGGATGATATGTATCACCCGATATCCAGACATGAACCTTCATGACCGTTCATCGCCTCTCGCCGGAAATCCTCAGCGCCATGGAAGGTGCCGTCGGCCGAAACGGCATTGCCGTCGAGCCGGCCGGAATGGCGAAATATCTGGGCGACTGGGCGGGCGACTATCAGGGTAACGCTCTTGCCGTGCTGCGACCTGGTTCGGTAGCCGAGGTGCAGGCGCTGATGCGCCTGTGCAATGAGCTCGGACTCGGCGTCGTTCCACAGGGCGGCAACACCGGCCTGGTGTCAGGCGCGATCGACAGCAAAGGCGGCGGCCTGGTTGTCTTAAGCCTGGAGCGGCTGAACGCCATCCGACAGATCGATGCGGATAATTTCACGCTGCGTGCTGATGCAGGCTGCGTGCTGCAGACGATCAAGGACGCCTGCGAGGCGCGGGATTGCCTTTTCCCGCTCGCGCTCGGTGCGCAAGGCAGCTGCCAGATCGGCGGCAATGCGGCCACCAACGCCGGCGGCGTCAACGTGCTGCGCTACGGCATGGCGCGCGACCTGATCCTGGGCCTCGAAGTGGTGCTGGCGGATGGCGAGCTGTGGAACGGCTTCTCCGGTCTGCGCAAGAACAACAGCGGCTATGATTTGAAGCAGCTTTTCATCGGCTCGGAAGGCACGCTGGGCATCATCACCGGTGTCGAGGTCAAGCTGTTTCCGAAGCCGGCCAAGACAGAGACCGCCTATCTCGGCCTGGCCTCGTTCGAAGCGGCCGTCACGCTCTTCAACCGGGCACGCCGCGACTGTTCGGACCTGATCTCCGCTTTCGAGATCATCGGCGCCGAATGCATCGAGCTTGCCCGGCTGGTCGACCCCACAACGAGAGCGCCGGTCCCGGCACCCGTCCAGGTGCTGATCGAATTGTCGTCCAGCGCCGCCATCGATCTCAACGGCCTGCTGGCCGGGTTCCTCGGCGATGCGGTGGAGAGCGGCCTGGTGACCGACGCGGTTCTCGCCGCGAGCACCGCGCAGGCCAGGAGATTTTGGGCGATCCGCGAAGGCCTGGTCGAAGGCCAGGCCAAGCGCGGCTATCATGTGCGCACCGACCTGTCGGTGAAGATTTCCGACATCCCGGCCCTGATCAAGCAGGCCCTCCGCTTCGTCACAAACGATCATCCCGGCTGGCTTCCCCTCGCCTACGGCCACGCCGGCGACGGCAACATCCATTTCAACGTGCTGCCGCCGGCCGAACTTGCCGAGCACGAGGCTCGTGCGCGTGGTGCCGAGGTCATCGCCGGGCTCTATGAAATCGCCGCCGGCCTCGGCGGCTCGATCAGCGCGGAGCACGGCATCGGCCGCAGCCGCCGCAAGGAGTTCTGGGCCGGACTATCGCCGACGCATCGCCGCATGGTCGCGGCGCTGAAGAACGCCCTCGACCCCAAGGGCGTGATGAATCCCGGCTGTCTGCTACCCGCGACGGAGACTTTTCCATGAAGCAGAGACTGGCCGCCATCGGCACCGTCGAGACGCTGCCTCACCGGGTCGCTGCCTTCCTCAGCCGCGAGATCGAATCCGGCGAATTGAACCCCGGCGCGCGCCTGCCGACCGAGCAGGAACTGTCCGAAAAATTCGGCGTCAGCCGCAACGTGGTGCGTGAGGCGATCGCCCAGCTCAGGGCCGACGGCATGATCGAGGCCCGGCAAGGCATCGGCGCTTTTGTGCTGGCCCCCGAGCAGCGGGCGGCGATCCGCATCGACCGCGAGGCGCTCAAGGACACGCACAACATGGAGCGGCTGTTCGAGCTGCGCTGCATCCTCGAGGCCGAATCGGCAGCCCTTGCCGCGGCGCGACGCAATCAGGGCCATCTCGATTCGATCAAGGCTGCGCTCGACCGCATGGGCGGCGAGGAGCGTTGGGAAGAAGGCAGCATCGACGCCGATCTGCTCTTCCACCGCGAGATCGCGCGCGCCACCGGCAACAGCTATATCCACACCTTCATCTCGTTCGTCTGCGAGCAGATCCGCCACTCGATCCACTACGCGCGCATGACCAATCCGCTGCACGATCTCGTCGAGATCAATGTCGGCGAGCATGTGCGTATCTATGAGGCTCTGGTGGCGGGCGATCCGGCGGCGGCGGAAGCGGCGATGCGGGCGCACATCGTCGGCGCCGCCAACCGCGTCGGCGTCAAGCTGCCGCTCTCGAAAGCCAATGGAGCGAAATAGCCATGCCGACGAGCGTCACCCGCATCTCCGATGTCTGCCTGCTGGTCGAAAACATCGAAAGGACGGTCGACTTCTACGTTGAAAAGCTCGGCTTCCGCCTGCGCCGCCGCGCCGAAGGCTTCGCCGATTTCCATGGCGAGGGCGTGACGCTCGCCGCTTGGGAGCTCGACCACATCAACCGGCATACCGGCGTGTCCAACCTGAGATCGCCGCGCCATGCGCACAAGGTCTGCGTCGCCGTGCAGCTCGACACGCCGGCCGATATCGACCGGCTGCATGGCGAACTCAGCGCCAAGGGCGTGCCCTTCTACGGCCCGCCCGAAAACTACGTCTGGAACGCGCGCTGCGCCTATTTCACGGACCCGGACGACACGGTTTGGGAGCTTTACGCCTGGCTCGACGGCGGCCTTGGCGACTACCACGACGAACAGCCGTAGACGACGCCGAGCCGAAGGGAACGGCGCCTGGAGAAGAGACGAGAAAAGTCTGCAACAGGAGCGAAAAATGAGTGGGAACAGGGACTTCGAATTGAATCGCCGCGCTTTCGTGAAAGGCGGCATGGCTGCCGTGGCGGCCGTATCTGCCGGCATGCAGCTGGTGCTGACGCCCGGCGCCAAGGCCGCCGGCAAGGTCGTCATCCAGTATGACTGGCTGATGTCCAACGGCCAGATCGGCGATATCGCGGCCGTCGCCAATGGCTACTTCAAGGACGCCGGGCTCGAGGTCGAGTTCAGCCCCGGCGGTCCGAATGCGTCGACCGTGCCGCCGGTGATCTCGGGCGCCGCGCAGCTTGGCCAGTTCTCGGAAACGCCGCAGCTCTATTCGGCCCGCGCCAGCGGCGTGCCGATCAGGATCATCGCCTGCGGCTTCCGCACCGGTCCTTATGCATTGACGTCCAAGCCCGCAAAACCGATCCGCGGCGTGGCCGATCTCAAGGGCAAGAAGATCGGCATCCAGCCGACGGCGCGCTTCGTCATCGACGAGATCCTGGCCAAGAACGGCATCGATCCGTCGGAGGTGACCATCGTCAATGTCGGCTTCGACAAGGCGCCGCTGGTTCGCGGCGATGTCGACGCGATCGGCGGCTGGATTACCAACACGCAGGCGCTCAGCGTCGTCGGCGACGACCGCATCGACCTCTTGACGCGTGACCTCGGGCTGAGCTCCTACGCCGATGTCTATTTCGCGACCGACGCGGCAATCGAAAAGGATCCTGAGACGCTGGCGAAGTTCATCGGCGCCGTCGGCAAAGGCTGGGGCTGGGTCCACGCCAACCCGCAGGAGGCGGTCAAGAAGATGGTCGCCGCTTATCCCGAAATGGATCTCGGCTGGGAGGAAAAGACCGTCAACCTGGTGCTGAAACTCTCCTTCGACGGCGCAACCGCCAAGGATGGCTGGGGTACGTTCGACCCGGCCTCGATCGAGGAGCAATTGGCGCTGCTCGACAAGGTTGGCCAATATCCGAACGGCCGCCCGGCGACCGCCGATGTCTACACCACCAAGATACTCGAACTCTCGGCCGCCGACCGGCCCAAGCTCGACGCGCCCGCCGCGTGATGCCGGACGCGATCGAAGCGCGACAGCTGGATGTCGGCTATGGCGGCGGCCGGAAGACAGCCGTCAAAGTGCTCGCCGGCCTCGACCTCACCGTCGCGGCCGGTTCCTTCCTGTCGATCCTGGGGCCGTCCGGCTGCGGCAAGTCGACCTTGCTCAGAGTGGTGGCCGACCTGCTCGACCCGCTTGGCGGCTCGATCAGCGTGCTGGGCGAAACGCCGCATACGGTGCGCTCGCGCCGCGATGTCGGCTTCGTGTTCCAGGATTCGACCCTCCTTCCCTGGCGCACGGTGCGCGACAATGTGCGCCTGCCGCTCGGCGTCGGTCAGGGCAGCCTGACGCGCAAGATCGAGGATCGCAGCACGGAACTGCTGGAATTGATGGGGCTCGGCGGCCTCAGTGAGCGCCTGCCGCATCAGCTCTCCGGCGGCCAGCGCCAACGCGTGGCAATCGCGCGTGCCTTGCTCGGCGAGCCCAAATTGCTTTTGATGGACGAACCCTTCGGCGCGCTCGACGAGATCACGCGCGACCGGTTGAACGACGAACTGCTGTCCCTTTGGCGGCGCAGCGGCACAACTATCCTTTTTGTCACCCATTCGATTGCCGAAGCCGCCTATCTTGGTGAGCGCGTCATCGTGCTGGCCGCCAATCCTGGGCGCGTGGTCAAGGACCTCGACATGCGGCCCTTCAAGCAGGAGGGCAACCGCTGCAAGCGCGAGGATCCGGCGATCGTCGCCGCCATGGCCGACCTGCGCGTGGCGCTGGAGCGCGCATCGTGAGACAGGCGCCGCTCTCCCCGCAAATGACGGTCGCGCTTCCCATCCTGGGCGCGGCTTCGATCCTGCTTGCCTGGCAATATCTTTTGCCGTTGCTCGGCGTGCCGGCCTATATCGTGCCGACGCCGACAGCGATCTTCGGCGTGTTCCAAAAGAATTTTGCGCTCCTCATCGACAATCTGAGGCCGACGCTGATCGAGGCGCTGGCCGGCTTCGTCATCGGCAATCTCGCCGCCGTGCTGCTCGCCGTGCTCTTCGTCCACAGCCGCGTCCTGCAAGCCGCCTATTTCCCGATCGTGCTCTTCTTCAACACCATTCCGATCCTGGCGCTGTCGCCGATCATCATCCTGATCTTCGGACTCGGCGTGACGCCGAAGATCGTGATTGCCGCGGTAATCTGCTTCTTCCCGACGCTGGTGAACATGATCCGCGGCCTCGATTCGGCGAGCGACAACGAGCACGAGCTGTTCCGCGTGCTGTCAGCGACACACTCGGAGATTTTCTGGAGCCTGCGTCTGCCCCGTGCCCTGCCGATGCTGTTCTCTTCGCTGAGGATCGCGTCGGCCACCGCCGTGATCGGCGCCATCGTCGGCGAGTGGATCGGCTCGGACAAAGGGCTCGGCGCGCTGATCATCCAGGCGACCTTCAACTATCAGTCCGATCGACTTTATGCGGCGATCGTGCTGTCGTCGTCGCTGTCGATCGCGTTGTTTTGCCTCGTCGTCCTGATCGAGCGGCGAATCATCAAATATTGAGCGAGACGGCGGCCCACGCGCCGTGTGCTCACGCATCGAGATAGGAACATCCTCCCGAGCAGGCATTCATCGCGCATTTATTCGGCCTGCGGTAGGATGCCGGCGTGCAACCAAACCGGGAGACAATTCGTGTCAAAAGCTTTTCACGTCTCGATCCGAACGATGCTGGCGTTCATATGTCTGGCCGGGCTGGTCGCCGCGGCGTCCGCCCTTTTCCCCGCCTCCGCCTCGGCGCAGCAACTGCGGCGATGCGCGAATGAGGGCGGCATATGCCGCTTGCCCTACCCCACCCAAGTGATCTACGGCGCCCGAGGCCGAACCACCGCACGGTTTTTCGACCGTCGGGCTGTGCCCTGCTCGAACCGCCTGTTTGGCGACCCCGCCCCCGGCCGCGAAAAGGCCTGTTATTTCGTGGCGCGCGGTGGCGGCGGCTATGGCGATGACGACGACTACGGGGACGACGATTACGGCTCACGCCCCTACCGTGGCGAATGGGTCGCCTGCGCCAGGGAGGGTGAGTTCTGCGATTTCAGCGGCCGCGCGATGGTCAGATACGGCGCACGCGGCCAGTACACGCAGGATGTTTTCAGGAACGGCGTCAGATGCGGCAACGACGCCTTTGGCGATGACCCCGCTCCTGGCGCTCACAAGCGCTGCTACGTCAGGCAGTAGCCGTGCCTGAACCCGGCGCGCAATAAGGTGGCGGCCCCAGCAAGGGCCGTCGCCGCATTCTGCTTCAGCTTGTCCGGCAGGCTGGTGGGCGATGACGGGCTCGAACCGCCGACATCTTCGGTGTAAACGAAGCGCTCTACCAACTGAGCTAATCGCCCGCTTGAGCGCGGACCTTTAAGCAGTTAGGGCCGTATTCGCAAGGCTAAATGAACAGACAGCGCACCCGTCGGTGCGCGGATTTCCCCAGCCTCGGCGCCGCTGTCAAAAAACCTTCTCCTGATTGCTGTAATGCTTGAATGCCGCGCTTGACACCCGCAGGCGAACCCCTTATCCACCGCCCCAACGACGAACACGCCTGACACGTGCTCGTCAAGTGCGCGGGTGTAGCTCAGTCGGTTAGAGTGCCGGCCTGTCACGCCGGAGGTCGCGGGTTCGAGCCCCGTCACTCGCGCCATTTAACTTCCTGACAGGTATATTTTCTGAAGTGGCTCCTGACACTTGGGGGAAGCGTCGGACCGTGTCGGTGCATCTTGCCGGCAGCCGAATGAGAGTGCTTCGCCGTCTCTCCTTGGTCTTTATATCAGCATCTGCTAAAATTTATTTTCGCAGGTGCCGTAATGCGAGCCAACGTTCCGCGCTTTCCCGGCAGTGATGTCGACCCGAGGCGTGATTGCACGCGGGCCAACGCTGGAACTACCGATTGATTCTGCTCGCAGATGGAGGGCCCACAACACAGGGAGGACACGATGGTCAGGCCAAGCAAGTGGGTGATAGCGGCTTTGTGGGTTCTTTGGCTTTTAAACCTGCCCGCCCAGGCGAGCAGCCTGGGCGATCTTGTCAGACATGGCGATCTCTCGGGGGTGGCTTCTGCCTTGGATAAAGGCGCTGCTGTCAACGAAGTTGACGGTGTTACGGCGCTCTATATCGCCTGCGAGGGCGGGAATGTGGAAATAGCAAAACTTCTGATCGATCGTGGGGCGGACGTTAACATGCCCGTCAGCTGGCAAAGAACGCCACTCTACGCGGCCAACAAGGGTGGCTATTCTGACGTCGTGAAGCTGCTGCTCGATAACGGCGCCGATCCAAATCAGGTGGCGAAATCGCAAACCCCGCTGCACGTGGCTGCCGAGAAAGGCTGTCTTCATTGCGTGGTCCATCTTGTGGATGCGGGAGCAGACGTCAACGCGCTGACGTCGAATGGAAACCCACCCATACATTTGGCCAAGCTTAGCGGTCACGAAGACGTCGTGGCTTACTTGCGCGCTCACGGCGCGGGACAACCGCCCATCGCGCCTATTTCGGCGCGACTTGCATCGGCAAACGCCGAATCGGGCAAAAGAACTTTCGACGAAACGTGCGGGGCCTGTCATCTTTCAGCGCCGGATCGCAAGATTCCCAAACGCGTCAATCTCTGGGGCGTGGTAGGGAGACCGAAAGCAGCACAAAGCGACGTCCCGTATTCGTCGGCTCTAAGGGAAGCTGGCGGCACATGGACTTTTGAAGATCTCAATTCCTTTATCTCAAACCCGGCATTCGCATTGCCTGGAACAGACATGATTTTCCCGGGCCTGCGAGACGAGAACCAGCGAGCAAACCTGATCGCTTACCTACGGACCTTGAGCGACAGGCCGTTGCCGCTTCCCGAGAATTGATTGCTCCTGCGAAAATGCGGCGCGACTGCGCTTCGGGCAGGCCCGCGCCCTCCTGGCTGAAGAAGACCGGCCGATTGTCGTCGTCGCAGAGCTGGTCGGTATCCAACGTTGGCAAATTTCAGGCGTCAATTCAAAGCGTTGAAGGGGCCGCCAGGCGAATGCCGCAGCAGGTTTGCAGTCTGAGATTTTTGATCCCGGAACCATTCCAATCTTGTCCCGTTCAGCCAACGGGCGAAAAGACGGGAGAGATAAGATGGCTGTGAGATGCCGGATTTCCATCGACGATGAGAGGGATGTCGACGAGCTCGCCTTCCAGGAATTGCCGCGGGTTGGCGAAAGCGTGTCGATACCGGTCGGAGAGTCGAGCAGGGACCTTCGTGTGCTTCGTGTCGTGCATGTGCCCGGCAGCGAGCAAGGCGCAACGACGATGCTGGAGCTGACCAGCAGGATTCTTTAGCGCTGCCCCCTCGGAATCATTCGCCCAGCACAACCCCGGAAGCGACGATCTGGGCCGTCCGTTCGGTGAGCTTCTGGCGCTTTACCAGCGTGGGCTTTTCGTAAGGCTTTTTCATCCTACCGTTCCAAATCGGCGCGCAGACAGGACGATGAACGCGCTCGCCTCAGTTGCGTTCCGCAATAAGGGGCCGCTAAAAAGCCGCAAAAAATGGAAGGCGGGAGGTCTCAGGCCCTGGCGAGCAGCGCCTCGACCTCCTGCGATGTCGGCATGGAAGGCGCAGTGCCGGGGCGGGTCACCGAGATGCCGGCGACCGCGCAGGCAAAGCGCACGGCCTCCAGCGGCTCGACGCCTTTTGCCAGGGCGGCCGCGAGACCGCCGTTGAACGCGTCACCCGCTCCCGTCGTCTCGATCACCGGACCGGCATTGACCGCGTCGACATGCTCCGAACGGTTCTTGGTGTGGAGCAAAGCGCCCTTCTCGCCGAGCGTCACGATGACTGCGCCGACACCCTTGGCCAGCAGCGCGTCGGCGGCGCGGCGGGCGTCGTCGATCGAGGAAACCTTGATGCCGGTCAGCCCTTCGGCCTCCGTCTCGTTGGGTGTGACATAGTCGCAGAGCGCGTAGACGCGGTCGGGCAGGCTGGCGGCGGGGGCGGGGTTGAGGATGGTCGTCACCCCTGCCCCGCGCGCGATCTCGAGCGCCTTCAATGCTGCGCCGATCGGCTGTTCAAGTTGGGTAACGAAGACGCCGGCGGACCGGATCAGGTCGGCATGCGCCTCGATGTCGGCGGGCGAGATCAGCATCGCCGCGCCCGGGCTGACGATGATGGCGTTGTTGCCGCTGCCTTCCTCGACAAAGATGTAGGCCGCGCCCGTATAGCTGTCCGGCGTGTCGATGACGGCGCTTTTCACACCTGCGTCCTTCCAGGTCTGCTTCGCCATGTCGGCGAAGGCATCGACTCCGAGCCTGGTCAGGAAGGTGATGTCGGCGCCGAGCTTGCCTGCCGCCACTGCCTGGTTCGAGCCCTTGCCGCCCGGGCCGAGCTTGAAGGAATTGCCGAGGATCGTTTCGCCCAGACGCGGCTGGCGGTCAGCGCGATAGGCTGTGTCGGCGACGAACACGCCCAGGATCACAACAGGCTTCATGATGACGGGCTCGCCTGTGGCCATGTCCTTACTCCGCCTTCGGCGGCACGACGCCCTTGCGGAAGGCAAAGCAGCCATAGAAGCGGCGCTCGCCGGTCTGGATCACGCAATAGGCTTTCTTGGAACGCTCGTAGAAGGCGTAGCGCTCGATCGAGATCATCGGCCAGGGCTTGCCCTCGGCGGCGTCGATCTCCTTCTGCACCTCCCTCTGCACCGGCGGGATTTCGTTTGGTTTGCCGACGATCTCCATGCGCGCTGCCGCATCGTCGACGAAAGTATCCAGCGGATAGAGCGAGAGCACCGCCTTCACCACCTCCGCCGCCGTCGCGTCGATACGCAACAGCTTGCCGAGCACCGTCTGCCTGGCCACGGAATCGGACGGGAAATTGGTGTCGGCGATGATCAGGTCGTCGCCATGGCCCATCGCCCGCAGCGCCTGGAGCACATCGGCATTGAGCAGCGGGTTGATCCCTTTGAGCATGGTTTCCTCTTGAAGGGTTGTGTGCGGTTAGAGACGCTTGCCGGTTGCGGCGTCGAAGAGGTGGACCTGGTCGAGACGCGGCTTGAGCTTGAGCGTGTCGCCCGGCTTGAAGTCGTGACGCTCGCGAAATAGTGCTACCATCTCGCCCTCGCCGAACCGTACGAACACCAGCGTCTCCGAGCCTGTCGGTTCGACCACCGAAATCGTGGATGCTACGCCGTCGGGATGGATTTCCAGGTGCTCGGGGCGCACGCCATAAATGACGGCCTGGCCGTCCGCCGCGGCGATATTGGTCGGCATCGGAAACGCCGAGCCTGCAATGTCGACCACGGGCTTCCCGCCCTTTTTAACGGTGCCCTTGAGCAGGTTCATCGCCGGCGAGCCGATGAAGCCGGCGACGAACAGATTGGCCGGCCGGTCGAACAGCTCCAGCGGCGCGCCGACCTGCTCGATGCGGCCGTCGCGCATCACCACGATCTTGTCGGCCATGGTCATGGCCTCGATCTGGTC
Organism: Mesorhizobium sp. CA5; assembly: GCF_020165105.1. Classification (NCBI taxonomy): domain Bacteria; kingdom Pseudomonadati; phylum Pseudomonadota; class Alphaproteobacteria; order Hyphomicrobiales; family Phyllobacteriaceae; genus Mesorhizobium; species Mesorhizobium sp. CA5. The sequence continues at coordinate 63,567 of NZ_JAIUHJ010000009.1, forward strand.
GTGGGTGACGTAGATGGTTGTGGTCTTCAGCCGCTGGTGCAGCTCCTTGATCTCGGTGCGCATCTGCACGCGCAGCTTGGCGTCGAGGTTGGAAAGCGGCTCGTCGAACAGGAACACCTGCGGGTTGCGCACGATGGCGCGGCCCATGGCGACGCGCTGGCGCTGGCCGCCCGAAAGCTGGCGCGGATAGCGCTTGAGATAAGGCGCAAGGTCGAGGATGTCGGCGGCGCGCTTGACCCGTTCGGCGACGACGGCCGGATCGGTGCCGCGCAGCTTCAGCGCAAAGGCCATGTTCTGCTCCACCGTCTTGTGCGGATAGAGCGCATAGTTCTGAAACACCATGGCGATGTCGCGCTTCGCCGGCGGCAGGTTGTTGACGACGCGGTCGCCGATCGAGATCGTGCCGCCGGAAACGGTCTCCAGCCCGGCCACCATCCTCAAGAGCGTGGACTTGCCGCACCCCGACGGACCGACCAGCACGACGAACTGTCCGTCGGCGATGTCGACACTGACCTCATGCAGGACCTTGACGGTTCCGAACGCCTTGGCCACACTGCTGATCGCGACTTGAGCCATCGTCTCCCCTTTATCGTTTGCGGTGAAGCTAGCCATTGCGAACGGCAACGGCAAGTCGGTATCTTATAGATAAAAAGCCAATCTTGTTGACAAGGTAATCGATTACGCGAATAGTGGCGAGTGCCAATCCGAGAGCAGGCCTGTTATCCTGAAATCGGAGATCCGGCGACGCAGGGTGGGGTCCCACGTCCGGTATGATCGAGGAGAACCGAGAGGCGTTTCGACGTCTGAGAGATTGGCACTTCAATTCAAGCGTTGTTGTTCTGGGAGGAACCTGTAGATGAGAGTCGATCTGTATGAAAAACTGATGCGCGCCGGCGCCAGCCGCCGCGATGTGCTGAAGGGTGCGGCCAGCATGGCCGCAATCGCCGCCGCCTCCGGCGCCGGGCTCGGAGCACTGACGAAGCCCGCGGCCGCCGACGACAGTCTGCGCGCGAAAATCCTGCAGATCCCGGGCGTCGGCAAAGGCCAGCCGACGGATGCCGACTTCCAGAAGGTCGGCGAGCTCTGCCTCGAAGCGACCAAGGCCAATGTCAAGGAAGGCGAGTTTGCCGGTGTCGAGCTCACCTTCATGGGCCTCAACAACCAGAACCTCCACAACGTGCTGTTCCGCGGCTTCCTGAAGCCGTGGGAGGCCTATACGGGCGCCAAGATCAGCTGGATCGACCTTGCTCAGGCCGACTACAACGCCCGTCTGCAGCAGTCCATCGCAACCAAGACCGTCGACTTCGACATCATCGAGATGGGCGCGCCTTTCGAAGGCGACGTCTGCGGCAAGGGCCTTACCTCCGAGATGCCCGATTGGGTCAAGAAGCAGATCGATTTCGACGACCTCGTCAACTACCTGAAGCCGCCGGTCGGCACCTGGGACGGCAAGCAGTATCGCGTGACGATCGACGGCGATGCGCACAATTTCAACTACCGCACCGACGTGTTCGCGGATGCCGATCTCGCCAAAGCCTGGAAGGAAAGCGGCGCCACGACCGAATGGGGCGTGCCGAAGACCTGGCAGGAAGTGCAGGCCGTCACCAAGTTCCTCAAGGGCAAGCAGTTCAAGGGCCAGGACATCTATGGCTATCTGGACGCGCCCAAGCCCTGGGGCGGCTTCGGCTTCTATTTCCTCGGCAGCCGCGCCACCGCTTACGCCAAGCATCCCGATGACAAGGCCTGGCTGTTCGACGCCGACACGATGAAGCCGCGCATCAACAACCCGGCCTGGGTGCGCGCCATCCAGGACGTGATCGACGCCCTGCCGTCCGAACCCGCCGACCAGATCAATGCCGATCCGAACACCACTGCCTTCCAGCAGTTCCTGGCCGGCACCGGCTCGATGATCCCCTGGTGGGGCGACGTCGGCTCGAATGTGAAGACCAATGACTCGTCGGTCATCGGCGATGTCACCGGCTTCTCGATCCTGCCCGGCTCCGACGACGTCTACAATTCCAAGACCGGCAAGTGGGAAAAGCTCGCCAGCGGGCCGAACTATGCGCCGAACTGCGCCTATCTCGGCTGGGGCGTCTATGTCATGGCCCGCGTCGATTCCGACGAGAAGAAGAAGAAGGCCGCGTGGTCGGCCGCCGCTCATCTCGGCGGCAAGGACCTGTCGATCTGGACGGCGATGTATCCGTCGGGCTTCCAGCCCTACCGCAACTCCCATTTCAACGTTTCCGAATGGGTGGCCGCCGGCTATGACGAGGCCTTCATCACCTCCTATCTGAAGTCGGAAGGCGATTCCTACAACCACCCGAACGCGGCGATCGAGCCGCGCATCCCCGGCATCTTCCAGTACTATTCCGCCGCCGAGGACATCCTGGCCAACACCTTTGCCGGCAAGATGAAGGCGCAGGAAGGCGCCGACGCCATCGCCGCGGCCTGGGAAAAGCTGACCGACCAGATCGGCCGCGAGAACCAGATCAAGCTCTACAAAGCCTCGCTCGGCATGTAGGCTGGCTTATGAGACGTCGCGGCCCGGTGGCACATCGTCACCGGGCCGCATTTTTACCGGCTCGGCCGGTTTGATGCGTTTGAGCAATTCCAGGAAAAGTGTGGGCGGTTTTCCGTCCGGAATTGCGTAAAACAAAGAGATAGAGCGGTTCGCCGTTTCCGTGAAACGGTGAAGCGCTCTAGAAGGCGAGAGGCGTGGCTGAACAGACTTCGACCGTGAATGCGTGGCCGGCACATCCGGCCGACCTGATCCCGGCAGGCCGCAAGCGCCTCGGCTGGGGCCTGCTGGCCATTGCAACCCTTGGCCTGCTGGCGATCATCGTTGTGCAGATCCTCTACAAGACCGAGATGTCCACGGTCGGTTTCGACACATGGCGCCCTGTGGTCTACGCCTACATCTTGTGGGGCGCAGCGCTTGGCGCCTGGCAGGTGCTGACGCGCGGCGAGGACGGGCAGCGCGCGCTGTTCCTTTTGCCGGCCCTGCTCTTCACCATCGCCATGGTGATCTTCCCGACGCTGTTCGGCTTCTACATCGCGCTGACCGACTGGAATCTCAGCTCTTTCAGCGGACGCAGGTTCAATGGCCTCGACAATTTCTGGCAGATGCTGGCCGACCCCTATTACCGCAACGCGCTGTTGAACATGGTGCTCTATGTGCTTGCGGTGCTGGTCGAATATGTCATCGCCTTCGGCCTGGCGCTCCTGCTCAATGCGCAGATCCGGGCCCGCAAATTCTTCCGCGTCGTCTTCCTGCTGCCGCTGATGCTGTCGCCGGTCGCGGTATCCTGGATGGTCGGCAAGTCGCTGATGGAGTACCGGTTCGGACCGGCGGCGACGCTGGCGCGTCATCTTGGCTGGAACAATCCCGCCTTCTTCTCCGATCCGATCACTGCCCGCATCTCGATCATGATGCTCGACGCCTGGACCTTCATCCCGTTCATGATGATCATGCTTCTGGCCGGCCTGCAGGCGATGTCGCGCGAGGTGCTGGAAGCCGCCCGCGTCGATGGCGCGACCGCATGGCAGACATTCTGGCAGGTGACCTTTCCGCTGATGCTGCCGGTATCGGTGACAGCCGTGATCCTGCGCATCATCTTCAAGCTGAAGCTTGCCGACATCATCATCACCCTGACCTCCGGCGGACCCGGCGGCGCCACCGATTCCGTGTCGAGCTTCATCTATCGCGAATACCGCGACCGCTCGAATGTCGGCTACGGCACCATGCTGGCCATGGCCTATCTGGTCATCATCGTCGTGTTCGTGACCTGGCTGCTGAAATTTGCCAGTCGCTTCGTGCGCAACGTCAACTGAGCGGCATCATGAGCGTCCAGACCACCGACTACACCGTTTCCGAAATCCGCTCGCCGGCGGCCTTCATCGCCAGCCGCGTCTTCATCTATGGCGCGCTTGCCTTTTGGGCATTCGTCTGCCTGTTCCCGATCTATTGGACGATCACCACCTCGTTCAAATCGGCGGTCGACGTCACCCAAGGTCATCTCATTCCCTTCGTCGACTTCACGCCTGATTGGAAGGGTTGGCGCTCGCTCGGCCTGTCGCCGGATTCGATCTCCCAGACCTCGACCGTGCGCGACGAATTCCTCAAACGCTTCATGAATTCGGTCATCACCTCGGTCGGCGCATCGAGCCTCGCCATCATCATCGGCAGCCTCGCCGCCTATGGCCTTGTCCGCTACCGCTACAAGTTCGCCTGGTTCAAGAACGAGGACATCTCCTTCTTCTTCCTGTCGCAGTTGATCCTGCCGCCGGTCGTTCTGGCGCTCCCCTTCCTGGTGCTCTACCGCGAAGTGGCCCTCCTTGATACGCGCATCGGGCTCGTGCTCCTCTACACGCTGATGGTGCTGCCGATCGTCATCTGGATCATGCGCGACCAGTTCAACTCGATACCCGTTGAATTGGAGGAGGCAGCCCTTGTCGACGGGCTGTCGATCTGGGGCGCCTTTTTCCGCATCGTCATGCCGATCGCGTTGCCCGGCATGGTCGCCGCCTTCATCCTGGCGATGGTGCTGTGCTGGAACGAGTATTTCTTCGCCGCGCTGCTGACATCGACCGACGCCAAGACCATCCCCGTCATGGTGGCGAGCCAGACCGGCTCGCAAGGCATCAACTGGTGGTCGATGGCGGCCTTGGCCACCGCCGCGATCGCGCCGCTGGCCATCATCGGCATCGCGCTCGAGCGCTATCTGATCATGGGCATGACGGCCGGCTCAGTGAAGTAGGATTACTTCCCCTTCCCCCCTTGTGGGGGAAGGTGGCCGCGAAGCGGCCGGATGAGGGGTGTTCCAGGGAAAGCCGACCTCTCACTCCGCTGGAACACCCCTCATCCGTCTCGGCGCTGCGCGCCGATCCAGCTTCTCCCACAAGGAGAAAAGGAAGAACCGCACCTATCGCACCAGAATCGACCGCAAATGGTCGAGGATCATCGCAACCCCGATCTTACCGAGGCCCGCCGAGGCTTCCGCGGCACTTTTCGTGTACCAGCCGGTGTTGTCGGCCAAATGCTTCTCGTCCACCGCCTCCGGGCATAGCGCCAGCATCAGCGAGGTTTCGCCGATGCCGGCATGGTCGAACGGATATTTGCCGTTCATCGCGGCCGGCATCAGCGGATGCACCTGGACCCAGTTGAAGACATTCTCGCCCTGCGCATGGCCGGCATAGTAATCGGCCATCGCGTTCGAGCCCCACCAGCCCTCGCCGCGCTCCTTTTCGAGGAAGCGGAAGATTGCCTGCCGGCCGGCGGTCTTGAAGGCGAGATCGGTCGGCATGCCGGCCGCGAAATTCTCGGTCTGGTGATGAATGATGGCGTGAATGTTGCGGAAGCCGACGCGCAGCAGCCCATAGAACAATTCCTCCGCGAAAGGCGAAAGCGCCGGGCCGCCGACCTGCACCGAGCCGCTGCCTTCCGGCGCCGCCACCGCATAGCTTGCCGCGCCGTAATAGAAGGGCGGCAGGATGACGATGTCCCTTTCCTTCTCGATCAGCTCCACCGTCTTGATGACGGCCAGCGTGTCCATGCCGACCGCCATGTGCTCGCCGTGATATTCGAGCACGCCGAGCGGCAGCACGACCGGCCAGTTCTCCTCGATCGCCTTGCGGATCTGGTGCGGCAGCATCAGTTCGTAGCGCATCTCCTTACTCCATGTTGGTGTGCCTGGCGCGCATCGCTTCCGGCGTCGCATTGGTCAGCGCCTGGAGCTTCAGCACCATGATTTCGAACAGAAGGAACAGCGCGCCTTCGAACAGCGAGCCCATCGGCAGCACCGAGCTTCTTGCCTCGCCCTGGTCGCTGGCCATCGTCTGCGCCGGGATGACGAGCGTGAAGTCGGCGAGCTTGGCGGTGCTGCTTTCCGGTTCTGCCGTCAAGAGCAGCACCTTCGCGCCGGCCTCGCGGGCAACCCGCATCAAGGTCAGCACCGTGGCGGTCTCGCCTGGCCCTGAGCTCGCCAGGAACACATCCCCCCGCCCCAGCGGCGGCGTGGTCATGTCGCCGACGACCGAGACCGGCAGGCCGAGATGGTAGAGCCGCATGGCGAAGCCCTTGACCTGAAGCGCCTCGCGGCCGCAGCCATAGGCAGCGATCCTGCCGGCGCCGGCAAGCATTTCGCAGGCGGCGTCGATGCGAGCTTCATCCGTGCGCGCCAGCACCGCGCCAAGCTCGTCCAGCGCGGTCGCAAACATCCCTGATGCGGCTTTGGTCATGACAGCTCACCTTGCCTGCCGGGGCGTCGCTTGCCTCTATGGAATTGCGGCTCGCGACCACGAAAGGCTTGTTTTTGTTCATGCTACCATTGCGAAAATCGCTGTCCAACGAGCCTCGGCACTTTTGCTGGGCCACGAGCGTGATAGTGTCATGTCAGACAAATCACTCCGGGACATCGTCAGACATGAAGACACGGCACTTCGACCGCATCGGCAATGGCGGCATCACCTTCACCGAGCTCGGCTTCGGCACCGCGCCGCTCGGCAATCTCTATCGCGCCATCTCCGACGAGGACGCCAATGCCACCTTGGAAGCGGCATGGGCCACCGGCTGCCGCTACTATGATACGGCGCCTCTTTACGGCCTCGGCCTGTCGGAAACCCGCCTCAACCCGTTTCTGCGCGGCAGGAAGCGCGACGACTATGTGCTGTCGAGCAAGGTCGGGCGCATCATGCGCGTCGCCCCGCCGGACCAGCGCACCGGCATCGGCAAGTTCTTCGAGACGCCGTCGCGCCGGGAAGTCTACGATTACTCCTATGATGGCGTCATGCGCTCCTTCGAGGCCTCGCTGGAGCGCCTCGGGGTCGACCGTATCGACATCCTCTTCGTCCACGACGTCGACATCTTTACCCATGGCAGTAAGGAAGCCTCCGATGCCCGCATCGAGGAGTTCATGTCATCCGGCTATTACGGGCTGCTTTCGCTGCGCGACCAGGGCGTCATCAAGGCCTTTGGCGGCGGCATCAACGAGTGGCAGGTGGCACAGACCCTCGCCGAACGCGGCGATTTCGACCTGTTCCTGCTCGCCGGCCGCTACACGCTGCTCGAGCAGGAGGCGCTTGCCACCTTCCTGCCGCTTTGCCAGAAGCGCGGCATCGGCATCGTGCTGGGCGGCCCCTACAATTCCGGCGTGCTGGCGACCGGCCCGAAGCCCGGAGCCTTCTACAATTACAGCGAGGCGCCGAAGGAGATCCTGGATCGCGTGGCGCGCATCGAAGCCGTCTGCAAGCGCCACAACGTGCGCCTAATCGAGGCGGCGCTGCAGTTCCCGCTGCAGCATCCTTCGGTGGTGTCGGTGATTCCTGGCGGCCAGCGGCCATCAGAAGTCGAAAGCAACCGCGCGCTGCTCGACACCAAGATACCGGCGGCGCTGTGGGCGGATTTGAAACAGGAAGGCCTGATGCGCGCCGACGCGCCAACGGCCTGAATGGCCTGCGAACAGCCATAAAAAAGAAAAGCCGGGCTTGCCCGGCTTTTCTGTTCTTAAAAGAAAAAGGTCTTAGTTGACCGCGTCCTTGAGGCCCTTGCCGGCCGAGAACTTCGGCACGGTACGCGCCGGAATCTTCACTTCCGCGCCGGTCTGCGGGTTGCGGCCGGTCGAAGCAGCGCGTTTTGACACGGTGAAATTTCCGAAGCCGACAAGCCGGACATCGCCGCCCTTCTTCAGTTCGCCAGTGATCACGGAGAACACCGCATCGACAGCGGACTGCGCATCAGCCTTCGAAATGCTTGCGGAGTCGGCGACGGCGGACACCAGTTCGTTCTTGTTCATAAAAATTCCCTTCCATGAGAAAACCGGAACTACGACTCATCCGGCAGGAGACGGACTTTAGAAAGAAGCGCTCCGGAACCCAAGCCGAAAACCGCGGAATTCCGGGCTTTTTTCCACTTTTTCGTGGCTTTTCACACGAAAAAAGCCGGGCTTGAAAGCCCGGCTCTCTCTTTGTGCGCCGCAATATCAGCAAATGCTAATGAGCGAGCGACTTTCCAGCATCGTCGCCGCTGTCGACCGGAGCCGGCGCATTGACCGGTTCGACCCACTCGATCGGCTCAGGCATCCTGACCAGCGCGTGCGCGAGCACCTCGCCGACCCGCGAGACCGGCACGATCTCCATGCCGTTCTTCACATTGTCCGGAATCTCCGCCAGATCCTTGACGTTCTCTTCCGGGATCAGCACCTTCTTGATGCCGCCGCGCAGTGCCGCGAGCAGCTTCTCCTTCAGGCCGCCAATCGGCAGAATACGGCCGCGCAGCGTGATCTCGCCGGTCATCGCCACATCGGCGCGGACCGGAATACCCGTCAGCACCGACACGATGGCCGTGGCCATGGCCGCACCGGCGGACGGGCCGTCCTTCGGCGTGGCACCCTCCGGCAAATGCACGTGGATGTCGCGCTTGTCGAACAGCGGCGGCTCGATGCCGAAATCGATGGCGCGCGAGCGGACGTAGGACGCCGCCGCAGAGATCGATTCCTTCATCACGTCGCGCAAATTGCCGGTCACCGTCATGCGGCCCTTGCCGGGCATCATGACGCCTTCGACCGTCAGCAGCTCGCCGCCGACTTCCGTCCAGGCAAGACCCGTGACCACGCCGACCTGATCGTCGGCCTCGATCTGGCCGAAGCGGAAGCGCGGCACGCCGAGATAATCGGCGAGGTTGTCCGCCGTGATCTTCACCGTCTTCTTCTTGGTCCGCAGGATCTCGGTCACCGCCTTACGGCCGAGCTTCATCAGCTCGCGCTCCAGGCTGCGCACGCCGGCTTCCCGCGTGTAGGTCTGGATGATGCCGCGGATCGCGTCCTCGCCGACCGAGAATTCGTTCGGCTGCAGGGCATGGTCGCGGATCACCTTGGGCATCAGGTGACGCTTGGCGATCTCGATCTTCTCGTCCTCGGTGTAACCGGCGATACGGATGATCTCCATGCGGTCCATCAGGGGCGCAGGGATGTTCAGCGTGTTCGCCGTCGTCACGAACATCACGCTCGACAGGTCGTATTCGACCTCGAGGTAATGGTCCATGAACGTCGAGTTCTGTTCCGGATCGAGCACTTCGAGCAGGGCCGAGGACGGATCGCCGCGGAAGTCCTGGCCCATCTTGTCGATCTCGTCGAGCAGGAAGAGCGGGTTGGACTTCTTGGCCTTCTTCATCGACTGGATGACCTTGCCGGGCATCGAGCCGATATAGGTCCGCCTGTGGCCACGGATCTCGGCCTCGTCGCGCACGCCGCCGAGCGCCATGCGGATGAACTCGCGGCCGGTGGCCTTCGCGATCGACTTGCCAAGCGAGGTCTTGCCGACGCCGGGCGGGCCGACGAGGCACAGGATCGGCCCCTTCAGCTTCTTCTGGCGGCTCTGCACGGCGAGATACTCGACGATGCGTTCCTTGACCTTGTCGAGGCCGAAGTGATCGGCATCGAGCACGTCCTGCGCAAAGGCGAGGTCCTGCTTGACCTTGGAGTTCTTGCCCCACGGGATCGACAAGAGCCAATCGAGATAGTTGCGCACGACCGTCGATTCAGCCGACATCGGCGACATCGAGCGCAGCTTCTTCAACTCGGCCTCCGCCTTTTCGCGGGCCTCCTTGGAGAGCTTGGTCTTCTTGATGCGCGCCTCGATCTCGGCGGCCTCGTCGCGGCCGTCCTCGCCCTCGCCGAGCTCCTTCTGGATCGCCTTCATCTGCTCGTTGAGGTAGTACTCGCGCTGCGTCTTCTCCATCTGGCGCTTGACGCGCGAACGGATGCGCTTTTCTACCTGGAGCACGGAGATTTCGGCTTCCATGAAGCCCATCGCCTTCTCCAGACGCTCCTTGACGGAAAGCGTTGCAAGCATCTCCTGCTTCTCGGGGATCTTGATGGCGAGATGCGATGCAACCGTATCGGCGAGCTTGGAATAGTCGTCGATCTGGCTGGCGGCACCCACCACTTCGGGCGAGATCTTCTTGTTCAGCTTGACGTAATTCTCGAAGTCGGTGACGACCGAGCGGGCAAGCGCCTCGATTTCGACCTCTTCCTCTTCCGGCTCGGCGAGCGCCGTGGCGCGGGCCTCATGGAAATCGGCACGGTCGGTGAACGAGACGATCTTGGCGCGCGAGGCGCCCTCGACCAGCACCTTCACGGTGCCGTCGGGAAGCTTCAAAAGCTGCAGCACATTGGCGAGCGTGCCGATGTCGAAAATCGCACCGGGCTCAGGATCGTCGTCGGCTGCATTCATCTGGGTGGCAAGCAGGATCTGTTTTTCCTGACCCATCACCTCTTCCAGCGCCTTGATCGACTTTTCACGGCCCACGAAGAGCGGAACGATCATATGCGGGAACACGACGATATCGCGCAGTGGGAGGACTGCGAAAACGCCGTCGCCGGAAGCCTTGGATATCTTGGCCATTGTCCAACCTTTCATGTCGCGGCCGCTTATTTTAGCCAACCGCGAATCTCATATTAACGACCGAGCGTCGTTCCGCCTACCACCGTTTGTGACGGGAATTTTACAGCACAGAATTCGGCGCCTCGGCCTTCTGCTGTTAGGTGGATGTAACCGAGGCAAAGATCAAGGGTTAACACGGTCGTTCGAGCCCTTCCACTGCTCGCCTCCCCGCCCTTGACAGCAAAACGGCGCCACGCGGGCGCCGTTCCATGAAAATTGTCGGGCGCAGTGCCATTTCAGGCGCTGACATTGCCCTTCTTTTCCTTCTGCTCGGAGTAGATGTAGAGCGGCCGGGCGTTGCCGGACACCACCTCTTCCGAAATCACCACCTCGCGCACACCTTCCAGCGCCGGCAGCTCGAACATGGTGTCGAGCAGGATCGCTTCCATGATGGAGCGCAGGCCGCGTGCGCCGGTCTTGCGCTCGATGGCGCGCTTGGCGATCGCCGACAGCGCGTTCTCGTGGAACGTCAGATCGACATTCTCCATCTCGAAAAGCCGCTGATATTGCTTGACCAGCGCGTTCTTCGGTTCGGTCAGGATCTGGATCAGCGCCGGCTCGTCGAGGTCTTCCAGCGTCGCCAGGACCGGCAGACGACCTACGAATTCCGGGATCAGGCCGAATTTCAGGAGATCCTCCGGCTCGACCTGGCGGAACAGGTCGCCGGTGCGCCGATCCTCGGGCGAAGCCACGGTGGCGCCGAAGCCGATCGAGGTCTTGCGGCCGCGATCCGAGATGATCTTGTCCAGCCCCGCGAAGGCGCCGCCGCAGATGAACAGGATGTTTGCGGTGTCGACCTGCAGGAATTCCTGCTGCGGATGCTTGCGGCCGCCCTGCGGCGGCACGGAGGCGACCGTGCCTTCCATGATCTTCAGGAGCGCCTGCTGCACGCCCTCGCCCGACACGTCGCGGGTGATCGAGGGATTATCCGACTTGCGCGAGATCTTGTCGATTTCGTCGATATAGACGATGCCGCGCTGCGCCCGCTCGACATTGTAGTCGGCCGACTGCAACAGCTTCAGGATGATGTTCTCGACGTCCTCGCCGACATAGCCGGCCTCGGTCAGCGTCGTGGCGTCGGCCATGGTGAACGGCACGTCGATGATGCGGGCGAGCGTCTGCGCGAGAAGCGTCTTGCCGCAGCCGGTCGGGCCGATCAGAAGGATATTGGACTTGGCCAGCTCGACGTCGTTGTTCTTGCCGGCATGCGCCAGGCGCTTGTAGTGGTTGTGAACCGCCACCGAAAGCACGCGCTTGGCATAGGGCTGGCCGATGACGTAGTCGTCGAGGACCTTGAGGATTTCCTGCGGTGTCGGCACGCCTTCGCGCGACTTCACCATCGAGGTCTTGTTCTCCTCGCGGATGATGTCCATGCACAGCTCGACGCATTCATCGCAGATGAAGACCGTCGGCCCGGCGATCAGCTTGCGGACCTCGTGCTGGCTCTTGCCGCAAAACGAGCAGTAGAGGGTGTTCTTTGAATCACCGCCGCCGTTGCTGACCTTGCTCATTTTTCTGTCCTTTCACCGACGCCCGCCGACCGTCTGGCTTTGAGTGACGTCTTCACCAATCTATCGCGGGAATCCGCCACCGCCAGTGTCCCGGCTCACACAGCGCATTCCGTACGAAACACAAATCAGAAAACGCGGCAATGATTCGCAGCAACCCCACGCAAAGCTAAGCCGTCGAAAATCAACATAGCCTTAACGTAGGCAATCCCAACGCCTGAGGGAACAGCCAAATGTGGCCGAAATGCCGCAAGACGCGCCAAAACCGCGTTATGCTGCCATTTGCCGTCGAGGTCAGGCTGAAGCGGTGGCTGTCTCGACCGCCTCGCGGCTGGAAATGACCTTGTCGATCAGGCCGAAGTCCCTGGCCTCGTCCGCGGTCATGAAATGGTCGCGGTCGAGCGTCTTCTCGATCTCGTCATAGCTCTTGCCGGTATGCTTGACATAGACCTCGTTCAAGCGGCGCTTCAACTTGATGATGTCCTGCGCATGACGTTCGATGTCCGAGGCTTGGCCCTGGAAGCCGCCGGACGGCTGATGGACCATGATGCGGGCGTTCGGCGTGGCAAAACGCATGTCCTTGTGGCCGGCGGTCAGAAGCAGCGAACCCATCGAGGCGGCCTGGCCGATGCAGAGCGTCGACACCGCCGGCTTGATGAACTGCATGGTGTCGTAGATCGCCATGCCCGAGGTGACGACGCCGCCCGGCGAATTGATATAGAGGTTGATCTCCTTCTTGGGGTTCTCCGCCTCGAGGAACAAAAGCTGTGCACAAACCAGCGTCGCCATCCCGTCCTCGACCGGACCGGTGATGAAGATGATGCGTTCCTTCAAGAGGCGCGAGAAAATGTCATAAGCACGCTCGCCGCGGTTGGTCTGCTCGACCACCATCGGAACGAGGTTCATGTAGGTTTCAACGGGGTTCTTCATGGACTACCCTTGTAGGAGATGGATTCCGGCACCTTGATATATCAGCAATCGCGCGGAATCGTTCTGGATTGGTTACGACCTAAATAGGATGCCGGCTCACCCTAGCGCAAGGCCGCCTCTCCTAGCCATCTGGTTAAGCCGAATCAAGCGCGGTAAGCCCGCGGAGCACGGGCGCGCTCTGGCCTAATGAGACGGGCCCAGTCCCGGTCGGCCCCGTAAGCCGCTCGCACGGTAGCAATTCCTTAACCGCGATGCTTAACGAAAAGCCTTGAAATCGCTGTCCGCCCCCGGAGCTTCCGCTACAGTCCTGCGTTGTGAAGGCGTCCTTTCAACGGGGAATGTCATGATCCGCAAAAGCTCCGCATCGCTGGCGGCAGTCGCGATGCTTGCCAGCGTCTGTGAAACCGCCGCAGGCGGGCGCGCGCTCGAATGCTACGAGCCGATCCACAGGCCGGCACTTTACGATACCGTCTATGAGGACGTGATGCTGAACCCTGGCGGACAGGTGGTCAACTACGACGCGCCGATTTACGGCACCTATCAAGGCGTGGAGCAGATCGCGCCGCCGCGCGTCACCTACGAGACCGAGCCGGCGGTCACACGCACGGTCTACCACACGGTCAAAGTCGACGATGGCGGCTATGGTTGGGAATGGCGCGTCATCCATGGCCGCAAGGTGCTGTGCAAGGTATGGCGCAAGGCCCGCTATGCGCGCGTCGCCGAGACGGTCGTGGTCCAGCCGGAGCGCGTCCGGCGCGTCGTTCAGCCGGCGGAATTTGAAGCGGTTGCCCACGAAGTGCTGGTGCGGCCGCAACAGGTCCGCATCCGGGAAATCCCGCCGTCTTACGGGACGGTAGCGCGTAGGGTGGTGGTGCGGGAAGGTTCGACCAGTTGGCGGCGCGTGCACATTCCGCGGCATTGCCAGGATTAGGCGGTACTTCGCCTACGGGTTGCAGCCGGCCGGGCGGTGGTGTCGCGCGCGCCGGCCGGAGCTGTCGCCGGCTCAGGCGAGGTCGATGTCGAGGATCGCCATCGAGAAATTATAGTCGCCGTCGTCCTCGTCCTTGAAGACGATGCCGAGGAATTCGTCGCCGACATAGACTTCGGCCGAGTCTTCCTTGCGCGGACGCGCCTTCACCTGCAGCTTGGGATTCTGGAAGACGCGCTTGAAATAGGCGTCCAGCTTTCTGATTTCGTCAGGCTTCAAAAGACTTCTCCGAAATGTCGGCTTAATTCATGGGAACGCGCTTCTGACACGCCGACGATGGCGATGTAAAGGCAAGCCGACAGGATAACACGTGACAACCGGCACCTGAAAACCGTGGCCGGATTCCGGTCACCAGGCGGACTGACAGTCTCAGATGTCGAAGCTGACCACGTGGTCCATGCTCTGCGACGGCAGGAGCTGGTCCATCTGTCGCGAGGGCTGATCGCAGCCGGTCTCTCCCACGACCCGCGCCGGCACGCCGGCGACCGTCTTGTTGTGCGGCACGGGCGACAGCACCACCGAACCGGCGGCAATTTTCGAGCAATGACCGACCTCGATATTGCCGAGAATCTTGGCGCCGGCGCCGATCAGCACGCCGCGGCGGATCTTCGGATGACGGTCGCCATTGGCCTTGCCGGTGCCGCCCAGCGTCACGCCGTGCAGGATCGACACGTCATCCTCGATGACCGCCGTCTCGCCGACGACCAGCCCGGTGGCGTGATCGATAAAGATACCCTTGCCGATGCGAGCGGCCGGGTTGATATCGGTCTGGAACACCGATGACGACCTGCTCTGCAGGTAGAGCGCAAAGTCCCGGCGGCCATGGTTCCACAGCCAGTGCGCCAGACGATGCGTCTGGATGGCGTGAAAACCTTTGAAATAGAGCACCGGCATGATGAAACGGTCGCAGGCCGGGTCGCGGTCGTAATAGGCCTGGATGTCGACGCGCACCGTCGTGCTCCAGTCAGGATCGTCGTCCAGCATGGCTTTGAAGGTCTGGCGGATGAGATCGGAGCCGATATCCTGGTGATCGAGGCGCTCGGCAAGCCGGTGGATCACCGCTTCTTCCAGGCTCTCCTGGTTGAGGATCGTCGAATAGAGGAACGCCGCCAGCAGCGGATCGCGGTTCACCGCCTCCATCGCTTCGTCGCGGATCGACCGCCAGATCGGATCGACCGGCTGCACCCTGCTGGGGCGGGCAATCGTAATGCTGTTCATCGACGCTCTCCGGCCTTCCTCATTCTCCGGCGGCACATATAGGCCACATCATAGCACGGTTGAACTCAATTTTCCTTAGTGCTTTGTCAAATGGACCTGGTTCACGCAAATTCAAGCGGCGATGGAAAACGAACCCTTGATCGGGAGCGCATATGCTCTTGAAGCTGGCGGCGACTTGCGTTGTCCTGCCAGCCTTAGCCGCCCGGAAAAATTCGTCATGAAAAAAGAGACGCTGATCGATGATGCGCTGAAAGCCGAGCTTTGCGCCCTCTATCAGGCCGGGGACCGGCACTATCACGACCTCGCCCATATCGAGGCCATGCTGGCGCTGGCTGAAGAATACCAGGGCCTACTCGACGACCCGGGCGCCACCGAAGCGGCGATCTGGTTTCATGACGCGATCTATGACAGCCGCGCCAAGGACAATGAGGCAAAAAGCGCAGACCTGGCCGAGAAAAAGCTCGCCGGGCGCGTCGATCCTCATCGCCTAGCCCGCATAGCGGCGATGATCAACGCCACCGCCACCCATCAATTGCCGCCTTTGCGCGACGAGGGTGCGCTCAACGATGCGGCCCTTTTGCTCGACATGGATCTGGCGATCCTCGGCGCCGAACCGGCGGTGTTCAATGCTTATGAGAAGGCGGTCCGGCTGGAATATGGGTGGGTGGACGAGCCGATGTGGCACGCCGGCCGCTCGGCCGTCCTGAAGAGTTTCCTCGCCCGTCCGCACATTTTCTATACGACCGAGTTCCGGGATCGGTTCGAGGCGCAGGCCAGGGAAAATCTCAGCCATTCATTGCACGCCCTGCAAGACCAGCCCTGATAGGCCCATACTCACGCAGGGCTTTGCCTCTATGCCCAAATTCAAGGCCCTGCGATCGCTATCGAACGTGAACCGTTCTGGGATGGCCGTCACCATGGAAAACAGCTTCCACCAACCCGTCGACGCCGCGCAGGTGCCGCGCTTTGCCGGGCTTTCCACTTTCATGCGGCTGCCGGCCGTGCCGAGCGCGAAGGGGCTCGACATCGCCCTTGTCGGAATTCCCTGGGACGGCGGCACGACCAACCGGGCCGGCGCCCGCCACGGTCCGCGCGAAATCAGGAACCAGTCGAGCCTGATGCGCCGGGTCCACCATGTCTCGGGAACCGAACCGTTCTCCATCGCCAATATTGCCGATGTCGGCGACGTCTCGGTCAACCCGATCAACCTGCTCGACGGGTTGAAGCGCATCGAGGACGGCATTGCCGCGATCGTGGCGGACGGTGCCCTGCCGCTTGCTGCGGGCGGCGATCATTTGACTACGCTGCCGGTGCTGCGCGCGGTAGCCCGCAAGCGGCCGGTCGGCATGATCCACTTCGATGCGCATTCCGACACCAACGACCGCTATTTCGGCGACAATCCCTACACCCACGGAACGCCTTTTCGTCGCGCGATCGAGGAAGGGCTGCTCGACCCGAAACGGATTGTCCAGATCGGGATCAGAGGCTCGATCTATGAACCGGGCGAACACGATTGGGCGACCGCTCAGGGCGTGCGCATCATCTATATGGAAGAATTCGTCCGGCGCGGCGTCGCTTCGGTCATGCAGGAAGCGCGCGATCTAGTCGGCAACAGCCCGACCTATGTGACGTTCGACATCGATTGCATCGACCCGTCCATGGCTCCCGGCACCGGCACGCCGGAGATCGGCGGTTTCACGACACGCGAGGCGCAGGAGTTGGTTCGATTTTTGGACGGATTGAATTTCGTCGGCGCCGATGTCGTCGAGGTCGCGCCTCCCTTCGACGTCGGCGGCATGACGGCGCTGGTCGGCGCGACGATGATGTTCGAGCTGCTGTGCGTCATGGCGAGATCCCTCGCCGACAGGAGGGCGCAGGGCTAGCGCGACGTGCAGATCGACCATTTGTCAGCCCAGCAGCGCCGCGCGCTCAGAGCGGGTTCTCGGCGTAGAACTCGAGCACGCGTTGCTTGAAGCTCTTGTCGCCAACGGCGAGCATGTGGTCGCGGCCCTCAATATGAAAGGCCCTGGCATTCGGCATGAGGGCGGCAAGCTCGTCCGGCGAGCCGCCGATGTCATCTTTGGTGCCGACGGCGATCAGTGTCGGCTGGGCGATGCGGGCCATGTCATCCTCGCTCAGCAACTCGCGCGACTTTGCGATGCAAGCCGCAAGCGCACGACGGTCGCTGCGCGTCTGATCTGCGAAGGCGCGAAAGGAGCGCCCGCGCGGATGCGTGGTCTGGGAAGGGTCTTCCGCCAGCAGGGCCGCCGCGATCGGATCCCAGTCGCCAACGCCGTCGATCATGCCGATGCCGAGGCCGCCGAACACCAGCGTCGCAACCTTCTCCGGATCGGAGAGCGCCAGGAAAGCCGAGACGCGCGCGCCCATCGAATAACCCATAACATGCGCGCGCTCGATGCCGAGATTATCAAGCAGCGCGGCCGCATCGGACGCCATCTTGGCCGGCGTGTAATCGGCCTCGTCATAGCTCTTCGACGACGAGCCATGGCCGCGATGGTCGAAGGCGATCGCCCGGTAGCCGGCGTCGTTCAGCGTCTTGAACCAGCCCGGCGAGACCCAGTTGACGTAGTGGCTCGAGGCAAAGCCATGGATCATCAGCACCGGGTCGCCCTGCCCCGAGGCCGGCCGGCGATCGAGATAGGCAAGTTCGAAACCGTCATGGGAAAAGAACTGCATCGGCAGATTTGCTTTTCAGTTGGCGCCAGTACCGATAGCCGGGTGGCGCAACAGATCGCCTTCCTTGATGCCGTCCCTGGCGGCTGTGCCAGCCTTGAGCTCAAGCACGAAGCGCACGGGTTGTCCCGGCGAGATGATCGCTTCGGATTCGGGCTCGCCGCGCTTGATGGCTTTGATCCTGCCATCCTCACCGATGAAGATCAGGTCGAGGGCCATCGGCGTGTTCTTCATCCAGAAGTCCACCTCGTCCGTTCTTTCAAAGACGAACAACATGCCGTGATCGTCGGCCATGGTCTGGCGAAACATCAGTCCCGCCTCGCGTTCGGCAGAGGTATCGGCGATCTCGATGGAGAAGGAACGCTCTCCCGAACCGGTCGACACCACAAGCGGCGTCCGGTCGATCGGCAGCAGCATCGCATCCGCCGAACTTGGCTTCGCAGCGATGAAACAGGCGGCGAAAACGATCGCGGCGCAGAATATGCCCGCAGTCAGCCAATTGCGATGAACCATGCGTACCTCGTCCAGACGCTCGTCCTAACCCATGATCCGGACAAGTGGAACCGGTTTTCGGACAAGATGGTCGCGCCGCGGCAAAGGGACTTTTCGAGTTGCGTCGAGAAGCCCTCAGTGCGAGACCGACAAGGTACCCATATCAGGGTGGATTTCGGCGGCCATAAGGCCTTTGTCGCCGCGCCCGAACCGAACGAGCACGACTTGGCCGGGCCGGAGCTCGGTTATGCCGTAGCGCCGCAGCGTCTCCATGTGGACGAAGATGTCTTCCGTCCCCTCGCCCCGCGTCAGGAAGCCGAATCCCTTGGTGCGGTTGAACCACTTGACCAAGGCTCGCTCGAGGCCGCTCTCCGGGTTGACGGTGACGTGGGTGCGCTGTTCCTGCTCTGCCGGGTGGACGGCCGTCGAAGCATCCATGGAAAGGACGCGGAAAGCTTGCAAGCCGCGCTCGCCCTGTTTCACCAGGCAGACGACCCGCGCGCCCTCGAGCGCCGTCTGGAAACCGTCCCTTCGAAGACATGTCACATGGAGGAGAATATCACCCGAGACGCCGTCGTCCGGAAGAATGAAGCCGTAGCCCTTGGCCACGTCGAACCATTTGATAGCGCCGGCGATTTCGACAAGCTCGGCGGAGTCGCCGCCATTGTCCCGCTGCAAGGCGTCGTCAAGGCTTCCGTCCCGCCTCGTGAAAGAGGCTTTTTCCCCCATAAGAATGCCCCCTTTTTTCCAACTGAACTGCAACTGATTCTTGCCAAGAGATTAACACTGCGGCTTCCGGGGTGTGCAAGGGCTGACGTGCCTTTTTTCACCGTTCAGCACCGGAAAGGCTGAAATGTCCTTTGCCGGCGCTTCCGGAAGCCGAAATCGCAAGGCCTGAAGTCGACCGTGCCGCCGCTATTGTCGGACGATTGCCCTTTCCCCGGACGGCTCCTATGGTGCCTTCCAACCCCAACACTTTGAGGAAGCCGCCATGCGCTATCTGCACACAATGGTCCGCGTCGCCGATATCGACCAGTCGCTCGATTTCTACTGCAACAAGCTCGGCCTCAAGGAGGTGCGCCGCTACGAGAACGAGCAGGGCCGCTACACGTTGATCTTCCTCGCCGCGCCGGAAGACGAGCAAAGCGGCATCCATGAGAAGGCGCCGCTGATCGAATTGACCTACAATTGGGACCCGGAGGACTATAAGGGCGGCCGCAATTTCGGCCACCTCGCCTATGAGGTCGACGACATCTACGCAACCTGCCAGAAGCTGATGGACAATGGCGTGACCATCAATCGTCCGCCGCGCGACGGCAACATGGCTTTTGTCCGCTCGCCGGACGGCATTTCGATCGAGCTGCTGCAGAAAGGCCCGGCCAAGGCGAAGGCCGAACCATGGGCCTCGATGCCGAACACGGGCGTCTGGTAAATCCACCCCGATTTGACCGGGGGCAGCTAGCGTTTCGCCCGGCGCTGCCTATCTATCCGCGATTGGCGCCAGCCTCATCCAGGCTGGCGTCTCTTCATCCGCCAGGAGAATTTCATGCTGACCAGCCGCGCCGATGTCGCCACCGAACATGCCAGCCGCTACCTGCAGCAGCTCTGCAAGCACTGGTCGCATAAATTCCCGGTCGAGTTCGACCCGCAGCACGGCGCTATCCAGCTCTCGATCGGCCGCACCGTGATGGATGCCGACGATCGTGCCCTGCACATCGCTGTGGCCGCCGACGACGAAGCGTCGCTGGAGCGGCTGGAGAGCGTGGTCGCGGACCATATCAAGCGCTTCGCCTTCCGCGAGGAATTGAGCTTCGACTGGCAAAAGGCTGCCTGAGCCGGAGCAATTCCCGGAAAAGTGCCTCGGACAGTCAGCCGCCGGCCTTGTCGGCCATGTCGAGCAGGGCCAGCACGCTGCGCCAGTTGCGCGCCGTGCCCGGCACCTTCAAGGTACGCGGGATGAGGTTGGCGAACACCGATTTGCCGAGCCCGTCCGGCGCATGGAGGTAAAGCACGTCGCCCTTGATCTCGAAGCGCTCGGGGCCGGAGCATTTGTCGGCGAGCCGCTTCGTCTCCTCGGCGGTCGGCTCCCGTTCCAGCGCATAAGCGTGCAGCTTGGTCGGCTCGCCGGCGACCTCGGGATAGGGATTGTCCTTCACCAGCCGCTCGAACCAGCCGGCATCGCGCACCATGATGCGCGAATGAAAACCCCACTTCTTCTCGAAGGCAGCCTCGATCTCCTTGGTCAGCGCCGCCGCGTCCCCCTTCTTCGCCCGGAACACGACATTGCCGCTCTGCACATAAGTCGCGACATCGCTGAAGCCGAGACTTTCGAAGAAGGCTTTGAGCTCCGCCATTTTGACGATGCGGTTGCCGCCGACATTGATGCCGGAAAATAGCGCAACGAAAACCGGGCCCTTCATATGATGAACCCCGCCAGCGTCTCGTTGTCGGTGATATCCTGATATTGCACGCCTTCGGCGTCGAAATTGGTCTTCAGCAGGTCGAAATTGCGCCGGTCCTTGGTCTCGATGCCGATCAGCACCGAGCCGAAATTGCGCGCCGATTTTTTCAGATACTCGAAGCGGGCGATGTCATCGTCGGGACCGAGCATTTCGAGGAAATCACGCAGCGCGCCCGGCCGTTGCGGGAAGCGGATGATGAAATACTTCTTCAGCCCCTCGAAGCGCAGCGCCCTCTCCTTCACGTCCGGCAGCCGCTCGAAGTCGAAATTGCCGCCGGAGACGACCGCGACGATGGTCTTGCCCCTGATCTCCTTGCGCGAAAAATCCTTGAGCGCGTCGATCGCCAGCGCGCCGGCCGGCTCCAGTACGACCCCCTCGACATTGAGCATCTCGATCATAGTGGCGCAGAGCCGGTTCTCCGGAACCAGCCGCACGGCATCGGCGGTGAAGTCCTTGAGATGGCGCAACGGCTCGCGTCCGATCTCGGCCACCGCGGCACCGTCGACAAAATTGTCGACCTTGGCGAGCTTGACCCGCTTGCCGCCGGCAAGGCTCTCGCGCAGGCTCGGCGCGCCCGCCGGCTCGCAGAACACGAAACGCGGATCGCGATGCTGGTCGGCGAAATAGTGGGTCACACCGGCGGCGAGGCCGCCGCCGCCCACCGGCAGCATGACGATGTCGGGCACGCGCCCGCCCGGCATCTGGGCCGCGATCTCGTAGGCAACCGTCGCCTGGCCCTCGATAATGTCCTTGTGGTCAAAGGGCGGCACCATATGCGCGCCGGCGGCTTCGGTGAATTCGAAGGCGGCGCGGTAGCAATCGTCGAAGAAGTCGCCGACCAGCCTGATCTCGACGAAATCGCCGCCGAACAGCCGCGTCTTGTCGATCTTCTGCTGCGGCGTCGTCACCGGCATGAACACGACGCCCTTCTTGCCGAAATGGCGGCAGACGAAGGCAAAGCCTTGGGCGTGATTGCCTGCCGAGGCGCAGACGAACAGCTCGGCATTATTGCCGGCGGCGAGCGCCTTGCGGAAGAAGTTGAACGCGCCCCTGATCTTGTAGGAGCGCACCGGCGTCAGATCCTCACGCTTCAAAAGGATGCGCGCGCCTGTCTTCTTGGACAGATAATCGTTCTCCTGCAGCGGCGTTTCCGGAAAGATTTCGCGGATCGCCTCGGCGGCAGCGGCGACGCGAGAAGAGAAGCTGTTCAATAGAAGTCCCTCATTTGGTCTCGGCGGTACGCCAGGACAGCCATATCCCGCGCCTGCAATCTTCCTGCCGCCGTTTTGGCTTTCGCGCAACAGTGCGATGGCCGTCGCCCGACGCTGAGCCAATTTCCGCTGGACACGACTTACTTTAGCCGCACTTCGGCTGTCCGGGAGATTTCCGCGGAGGTGGACGGCCAATCGTGGCCGGAGTGGAATGCCAGTGAAAGTGTCGACGTGCGGTTGAAGACAATTCTGATCATCGCCTTTGCCCTGCTGATAGCAGGCTGCGCGGGCCAGCAGACGCAGGAAATCCTGGGCAGCGTCGTCGTGCCGACGACGGCGACCGAGATCGCCGGCAACCACTCGATCTTCATCGCCACGACCCGCAAGCGCTCCGACGACCCGAACAAGGTTTTTGACGGCGAACGCTCGGCGACCCTCAACTATGCGCGTGTCAACGTCACCGTTCCCCCCATTCACCAGACCGGCCAGATCGAGCGCCGTTCGCGCGGCAAGTCGAACGACCCGACGAAATATTTCATGGCCTCCGAAGTCGTCGGCTACGACACGCAGCCGAAATTCGCCAGCGCCCTCAACACCGACATCGACGCCCGCGGCGGCCGCGTCATGGTTTTCGTCCACGGCTACAACACCGGCTTCGACGACGCCGTCTACCGGCTGACCCAGATCGTCCACGATTCCGGCTATCCGGGCACGCCGGTGCTGTTTTCCTGGGCCTCCGGCGCCAAGACCACCGACTATGTCTATGACAAGGAAAGCGCCGCCGCCGCCCGCGACCAGCTGGAGGTGACGTTGCGGATGCTGGCGCAGACCGGCGCCCGGCGCATCGACATTGTCGCCCATTCGATGGGAACCTGGGTGACGATGGAGACGCTGCGCCAGCTTGCCATCACCGGCGACCGCGATCTCGGCGGCAAGCTCGGCGACGTTGTGCTCGCCTCGCCCGACATCGATGTCGATGTGTTCAAGAGCCAGATGCGCCGCTACGGCAAGCCGGACAAGCCCTTCATCCTGCTCCTGTCGGACGACGACCGGGCGCTGCGGCTCTCCGGCCTGATCGCCGGCGCGCGGCCGCGCGTCGGCGACTATCGGGATGCCGCAGATCTCGCCTCCTATGGCGTCACGGTGGTCGACCTCTCCAAGATCAAGGGCGTCGACAGTTTCAACCACACCAAATTCGCCGACAATCCGATGATGGTGCAGATGATCGGACAGCGGCTGCGCGAGGACGATGGCTTTGCCAGCGATCGTGATGTGACGGACCGCATCCGTCAGCTGGCTGCGCAGTAACCGTATCGGTGCGGGTTCCGCGCCGCAGGGACTTTGAACTGGACCCGGCCGCTCTCTGGCTTTATCGCAGTAGCAAGAGATGTTGCCGCCCTTGGGGGACCCCGGGTGATTGCGCATGTGAAGATCGTTGTCGGCCTTGCCTTCACGCTCGCCCTCGCCGGCTGCGCCGGTCCCACGCATGATCTTCTCAACCGCAAAACAGTTACAACGCCTGCCTCCGACATCGCCGCCACGCATGAGATCTTCGTCGCCACCACCCGCCAGCAGGCGACCAAGGATCCGCGCCAGGTCTTCGACGGCGACCGTTCGCTGACCACCAGCTACGCCCGCGTCGACGTCACCGTGCCGAAGATCCACCAGGTCGGCGCGATCGA
Organism: Mesorhizobium sp. CA5; assembly: GCF_020165105.1. Classification (NCBI taxonomy): domain Bacteria; kingdom Pseudomonadati; phylum Pseudomonadota; class Alphaproteobacteria; order Hyphomicrobiales; family Phyllobacteriaceae; genus Mesorhizobium; species Mesorhizobium sp. CA5. The sequence continues at coordinate 87,189 of NZ_JAIUHJ010000009.1, forward strand.
GCGCGCCAAGGGCTCGGCAGACTCCAATCCGGCCAAGCAGTTCACCGCCACCGATGTCGTCCACTATGGCGACGCGCTGCAATTCGCCAAGGCGGTCGGCGCCGACATTTCCATGCGCGGCGACCGTGCCCTGGTGTTCGTGCACGGCTTCAACAACGGTTTCGACGACGGTATCTACCGCATCACGCAGATAGCGCATGACACCAAATATCCCGGAACGCCGGTGCTGTTCTCATGGGCATCGAGCGCCAAGGCGACCGGCTACATCTATGACAAGGACAGTTCGACCGCCGCGCGCGACGATCTCGAGGCGACGCTGCGGATGCTTGCCAAGACACGCGTCAAGAGCATCGACATCATCGCCCATTCAATGGGCACCTGGCTGACGATGGAGGCGCTGCGACAGCTCGCCATCACCGGCGACCGCGATCTCGGCGGCAAGCTCGGCTACGTCATCCTCGCCTCGCCCGACATCGACGTCGATGTCTTCAAGAAGCAGATGATCCGCTACGGCAAGCCGGACAAACCCTTCGCCATCCTGCTTTCGGGCGACGACCGGGCGCTGAAGCTGTCGAGCTTCATTTCCGGCGACAAGCCGCGCGTCGGCGACTACGGCAACGCCGCCGATCTCGCCGATTACGGCGTGACGGTCGTCGACCTGACCCACGCCAAGGGCGGCGACGGCCTGAACCATGCCAAATTCGCCGACAACCCGATCCTGGTGCAACTGCTGGGCAACCGGCTGCGCACACCGGCCGGGCTTGCGTCGGACGAGCCCGACCCGACGCAGCTCAACGATATCGGCCAAGGCCTCGGCAAGGCGGTCGGCTCGGTCGCCGAGGTCGTCATCACCACGCCGTTCAGGGTCTTGACCATCGTTACCGGCGGATAGCTGACGCTCAGATAAAAAGATCGACCTTCTGGAACGTCGTCACGTCGACCAGGCCGACGTCCGAGATCCTGAGCTCCGGAATGACCACGAGCGCCAGCAGCGAGTGCTGCATATAGGCGTTGTTGAGCGAGCAGCCGACCTTGCGCATCGCCTCGGTCAGTTGATCGGCCTTGGCCGCGACGATCTCGGCGCGTTCGTCGGACATCAGGCCGGCGATCGGCATCTCGACCAGCGCCAGTTCCTCGCCCTCGGAATAAAGCACGACGCCGCCGCCCACCTCGCTCAGCCGGTTCACGGCCAAAGCCATATCTTCCTTGTTGGTGCCGACGACGATGATGTGGTGCGCGTCATGCGCGACGCTGGACGCCATTGCGCAGTCTTTCACATAGCCGAAGCCGGAGACGAAGGCGTTGGTGACGCCGCCCGTGCCGCTATGCCGCTCGACCAGGGCGATCTGGCAGATGTCGTTGCGGCGATCCATGGCGACCAACCCGTCCTCGACCGCCAGATCGGCTTCCAGAGCCCGCGTCGGCGCCTGGTTCTCGATCACGCCGATCACCCGCGCCCGCACCTCGTTGGCGCCCTGCGGCGCGGAAATGTCAAAATCCTCCGCCGCGAGTTTCTTGCCGAGCTTGACGGTGTTCTTCGCGGATTGCGGATAGTCATAGGCGGGGATGTCGATCTCGAGCTTGCCGGCCTTGGCCAGCCGGACGCCGCGGGCATAGACCTCGTCGATGGTCATCCAGGCAAGGTCCGAAACGATCAGCAGATCGGCCAGCCGTCCGGGCGCGATGGAGCCGATCTCGCGCTCCAGCCTGAAATGCTGCGCCGTGTTGAGCGTCGCCATCTGGATCGCCGTCACCGGCTTCAGCCCCTGGCTGATGGCGTGCCGCACCACCCGGTCCATATGACCTTCATGCACAAGCGTGCCGGAATGGCTGTCATCGGTGCACAGGATGAAGTTGCGCGGGTCGATGCCGCCCTCGGTCACCGCCTTGATCTGCGCCGCCACGTCGTACCAGGCCGATCCCAGCCTCAGCATTGCCTTCATGCCCTGGCGCACCCGCGCGATCGCGTCCTCCGCGCGCGTGCCTTCATGGTCGTCCTCCGCTCCGCCGGCGACATAGCCGTGGAAGGGCAGGCCGAGATCGGGCGATGCATAATGCCCGCCCACCGTCTTGCCGGCCCTGACCGTCTCGGCGATCTCGCCCGACATCACCGGATCGTTGGCAGCGACGCCGGGGAAATTCATCACCTCGCCAAGCCCGATGATATTTTCCCAGGTCATGGCCTCGGCGACGTCGGCGACCGTCAATTCGGCGCCGGCATGCTCCAGCCCCGGCGCCGACGGCACGCAGGACGGCATCTGCACATGCACGTTGATCGGCATCGCGACCGCCTCGTCATGCATCAGGCGCACGCCCGGCAGTCCAAGCACATTGGCGATCTCGTGCGGATCGATGAACATCGAGGTCGTGCCGTGCGGGATGACCGCGCGGCAGAACTCCGTCACCGTCACCATGCCGCTTTCGACATGCATATGCGCGTCGCAAAGGCCGGGCACCAGATAGCGCCCGCCGGCGTCGACGACCTTGGTCCCCTCCCCGATGGCGTGGCCGGCATTCGGCCCGCAATAGGCGAAGCGGCCGGCGGCGATCGCGATATCGGTGCCGGGGATGATCTCGCCCGAATGGACGTTCACCCAGCAACCATTGCGGATGACCAGTTCCGCGGGCTTTCGGCCCATCGCGACATCGACCAGATATGTCGCCACTTCGGTCCACGGTTTCGGCTGTGTGGCGCTTGTCGGCTTGGCGTTAGTCATTGGCTGAGTCCTCTGCATGGGCCAGTTTGGCAAATGTCGGCGCCCGGAGCCAGAGCGTCAGGTCGTAAACCACTGTTGCAGAGATGCAATTCCGTTTCGCCGTGATTGGGGCTAGTCTGCCCTAAGGAGTCCTCGAAACCGCCATTTCGGAGCGCCCTATGCGTCGACTGACGCTCGCCAGTGCCGGCCTTCTTGCCCTGCTGTCCGGCTCTGCCTGGGCGGCGGATCTAGGCACTAATCTGCCGATGACCGCGCCCGGGTTCGACTGGACCGGCTATTATGCCGGCCTGCAGGCCGGCTATGGCTGGGGCCGCTCCGACATCAGCGTCGAGGGCGGTTCGGTCAAGCCCGACATCGATGGCGGTTTCGTCGGCGGCCATGTCGCGGGGCTCTGGCAGTTCGACCAGGCTGTGATCGGCGCCGAGGCGGATCTTAACTACGCCTCGATCGACGGCACCGCCGAGGCCGGCCCGGCAAACACATTCGGCACCGACATCAAATGGTTCGGATCGATCGATGCCAAGGCTGGCTACGCCATGGATCGCGTGCTGATCTACGGCATCGGCGGCGTCGCTTTCGCCGGCATCGAGACCTCGCAGGCAGCAGGCACGGCCTTTGCCCAAACCCGCACCAGCACCGGCTGGACGCTCGGCGCCGGCGTCGACTATGCCTTGACCAACAATGTCGTCGTCGGCGCACAATACCGCTACTACGATTTCGGCAAGGAGCATTTCGATGCGCCGGACACGTTCGCCGACCGCGACCAGGACGTGAAGCTGCAGACGCTGGGGGTGAATTTCAGCTACAAATTCTGAGGCTTGCGGTGCCGCGAAATGCGCAACACCCGCTTCCGCATCTCTTGAAAATTCAGATGGCCGGCGCCCGCAGGGGGCGGGGGAATGGGTAGGGGCCTGATAGACGCCGGCCTCGGCGGATCAATCCGCCACGGCGCAAACATTAGCGTTCCCAAGGCAGGCCGTAATAGCGTGATCGCGCCACTTTCCCACCGCCCTGCCCCGCCTAGCGGACATGCTTGGCTGAACGGTCAGGATCGGTCCGAAGCCCTCTTTCCTTCAGGCATGGCCTCGAGACACTTCTCCAGCCGCCGCAGCCGGGCCTTTTGCCAGCGCAACGTGTGGGCGACCTCGTGCAGGTTCCATTTGGCCTTCGAATTGGCGGCCTCGATCAGCCCTCGTTCGAGCCGACCGATCTCCCTGCGCAGCTGCTGCGCCTCCTCCTCCCGCAGTCCCCTGATCCAGCCTGGCCCACGCATGGTTCCACCATCAAAGCCGGCCGTAGACTCGCACATAAAGGCTAATGGGATCAGTTCGGAGAAGTTGGCATTTTAAATATCGCTAATATTAAATCTGCACTTGAGAACGGGCCGGACGGCGGCACAAAGCGCAGCCGATCCGAAACATGGCTTGACGGCTCATATCTGGCATCTGAAAAGGGCACGCCTGCGGACGTGGCGGAATTGGTAGACGCAAGGGACTTAAAATCCCTCGATCTCTGATCGTACGGGTTCGATTCCCGTCGTCCGCACCACCCTTCGCTCTTCGACGAGTCCTCCGAAGCCTTGGCGAAGGAGGAGCTTCGGATGGCAGGCCACCTCCAACGCGCGATCGGCTCAACCTTTCATCGGATTGAGCTTCAGATGCTGGATCAGGATGATCGTCTTGGCATCGACGATGCGGCCGTCGGCGATGCCGGCCAGCGCCTCGTCCAAGGGCATTTCCAGAACCTCGATGTCCTCGCCTTCCTCCGGCGCACCGCCGCCGTCGGAAATGCGGTCGGCCGGCGAATAGCGCGCGGTGAAGAACCAGAGCCGCTCCGTCACGCTGCCCGGGCTCATGAACGGCGAAAACAGCCGCTCGACATCCTTCAGGTGATAACCCAGTTCCTCTTCCGCTTCCTTGCGGATGGCGGTTTCGGGATCGTTCTCGTCGAGCAAGCCGGCGCAAGCCTCGATCAGCGGCTCGTGGTGGCCTACGGCGTAAGCCGGGAAGCGGAATTGACGCACCAGGAGGACGGTCGAGCGCTGCGGATCGAAGGGCAGGATCACGGCGCCGTCGCCGCGGTCGTAGGTCTGGCGGGTCTGCGTCTCCCATCGCCCGTCGCGGCGGCGATAGTCGAGCACCGTCTTCTTCAGCACCGCCCAGTCGTCCGAAAGGACCTCCTGCGAACGGATGCGAATGCGATCTTCCATGACGACCTCCGTATTGGTTGCAAAGGCGTAGCGGTGAAAGGTGTCGCAGGCAATCCAGGAAACCGACTGGCCTGGTATCCGACTGGCCTCGAAACCGATTGGTCCAGCGGGGGAGTCTCACCGGCTCGTGTCTGGCGCGTCGCGTCGCGACTGCCTAGATAGCGGTATCTCTCCAGGAGCCCGTTTCACATGACGTCATCGCTTTTCCAGCCGATCACCCTCGGCGGCCTCACCTTCCCCAACCGCATCGCGGTTGCCCCCATGTGCCAGTATTCGGCCGAGGACGGCTCGGCCAGCGATTGGCATCTCCATCACTGGATGAACTTGGCAATGTCGGGCGCCGGCATGGTGACCGTCGAGATGACCGATGTCGAGCGACGCGGGCGCATCTCGCATGGCTGCCTCGGCCTCTATTCGGACGACAACGAGGCGGCCGCGAAGCGTACGCTCGACGCCGCCAGGCGCGTCGCCGCGCCCGCCACGAAATTCGGTGTCCAGCTTGCCCATGCCGGCCGCAAGGCCTCCAACCGCAAACCCTGGGAAGGCGGCGGTCCGCTGCAGCCGGGCGAAGATCCCTGGCAGACGGTTTCTGCCTCGGCCATCGCCTACGACACGGGCTGGAACGTGCCGCATGCGTTGGAGGAGGACGAGATCCTGGAGCTCATTGCACGTTTTGCGCAATCGGCCGTGCGCGCCGAACGGGCCGGCTTCGACTTTGCCGAACTGCACGCCGCGCATGGCTATCTGATCTTCCAGTTCCTCTCGCCGCTCTCCAACCAGCGTACCGACCGTTGGGGCGGGTCGCTGGAAAACCGCATGCGCTTCGCTCTCGAAATCGCCAGGGCGGTGAGAAAGGCCGTCCCGTCCATGATGCTGGGGGCGCGCCTTTCGGTTAAGGAATGGGTCGAAGGCGGTTTCGACATCGAGGACGCAATCGAGGTGGCCAAGGCGCTGAAGGCCGAGGGCATCGCCTATATCTGCTGCTCCAGCGGCGGCAATTCGCCCCTGCAGCAGGTGCCGCCCGGTCCCGGCTACCAGGTGCATCTGGCGGAGGCCGTGCGCAACGGCGCCGGCATTCCGACGCGCGCCGTGGGGCTGATCGACGATCCGAGCCAGGCCGAGGCGATCGTCGCCGACGGCCGTGCCGACATGGTGGCGCTGGCGCGCGCATTCCTCGCCGACCCGCGCTGGGGCTGGCGCGCGGCCGCCGCCTTCGGTGAGGAAATCCATCCGGCGCCGCAGCTGGCGCGTTCGGTGACGACGATGCGGCATTGGATGAAGGCCGCCGGCTAAAGCAATTCCAGGGAAAGTGTGACACCGTCAGGCTCGGCGGCTTCGCCGTGGCTTTCCGTCCCGAATTGCGTCACAACAAAATCGGAAATCGGCACAGTCCTGAGACGTTTGGGCGCAGGATCCTCGCCACAACTGCAACCAATTTGGCCGCTTTACGTTGGCGGCCATGATGGACAACAAACCCTTTGAAAAGCCGGTGGTGGTCGAGCTCGGCCATGTCGGCAAATACCGCCAGATAAGCAGCACCCGCGAGGCCGCCGAGTGCCTGATGACCGTTTGGCCGCTCAATCGCGGCGATCGCCATCGTTATGCTCTCGACACTTGCCTCAAAGCGCTGGAAGGTTATCGTTCGACAGCGGACGCGCGTCGCGCCCTTGTCGAGGCAGCCAGGGAATCGGAAGTTCTGGTTCCCGAAGACAGGCTGCCCGACGGAAAGCTGCACTGAGCACGCTTCTTAACCGGAGGATTCCATGGCGAAGCTGACTTACAAGATCGTCGAGCATGATGGCGGCTGGGCCTACAAGGTCGGCTCGACATTTTCCGAGACTTTCCGCACGCACCAGGAGGCGCTGCGCGCCGCCGAGATCGCCTCGTCCGAACAGCAGGTTGCCGGCACCACCGACGGCATCCAATATGAGGACGCTGAAGGCACATGGCACGACGAACTCGCCGACGGCCGCGACCGCCCGCAAACCGAAGTCTCCGACTAAGCGAGTTGGAACCGCCCCGCGACCGGCGAAGCCGGAAGGCCTCGCACCGGCCGCTGGTGGCTATGCGGCACTACTTACCGCAGTAGTTATCGTTGACGTTCTGTTGCGAGTTGGCATCCGGACCGGGTGTGTTGTGGGCGCACGGCCCCATGCCACCGGTATTCCCGTAGGTGGTCAGCCCGGAGCCGCCATTGATGCTGCCTGTGGTATAGGGGTCCACCTGCTCGCTTACGTCGGGACGATGGTCGCGGTGCCACCACCACCAGTCATCTGATGACTGCGCCAAGGCCGCGCCACCCATGGCCAGCACCAGCGCCGAAGCTGCGATAAGTCTTGTAAGCATCGGATTTCTCCATTCTCTCGATCGCCAAAAAAACGGGCGCCAAGGCCCTGGCGACACCAACGAAACCCTGGGTTGGGTGCGAAGGTTCCCCTGGAAATTCCGGGTAGGACAGAATGTCCGACACATTTGCGTGACGCCGCGTGAAGAGCCGCGAGCCCCCCCAAGGTCAATTGCGGTCAATGCGCGAAAGCGCGCGCGGCGATACGCTGGACGAAGGCGACGACCCGTTCAGGGTCCGTAAATTGCGGCATGTGGCCCAAGCCTTCGATCCGCTCAAAGTCGAGGCCGTCGATCTTGTCCAGCATCGGTTGGCCATGGACCGCCTCGCCGATCACCTGGTCGCCGGTGCCGAACAGAATGCCTGCCGGCATCGCAATTTCGCGGTAAGACCGTTCGATTTCGCCAAGATCCCGTTCCACGGCCACGACGTCGGTGGAGGTGGCGAAATAGTGGGACGGACGCAACCCCAGCCATCCGCCGCCGCCGATCATGTAGTCTGCCGGAACCGCTTGCGGCGCGAAAATGAACCGCAGCGTCGGCTGCGCGTAACGGAGGCTGAGCGGTATCGCCACCGTATAGGCCAGGACACGGCGCAGCAGTCGTGACGGAACATAGAGCAGGTCAAATCCCTGACGCCCCCTCGCTTCCAGATGCGTCAGCGGCGAGAGCAGCGCAATGCCGGAAATCGCGGTCGGATGCCCGGTTGCCAGCGCAAGCGCGATGGCCCCGCCGAGCGAATGGCCGACGACCAAAGGCCGTTCCAGGCGCAATTCCTCGATGAAGCGCCGCACGATATCAGCCTGCTCGGGCAGCCGGCCGGTGGCCCCGCTCGCCCGAACTGAATAGCCGGAGCCCGGCCGGTCGAGGGCGATCAGCCGGTAGCCAGGACCGAAGCGGCCGAACAGCGTCTGGCGGAAGTGGTGGAGTTGAGCGCCCAGCCCGTGCACAAAGACGATCGGCCTGCCGTCGCCCTCTTCCACATAGTGGATGCGGTTGCCGTCGATCTCGACGAATTTGCCGCAAGCCGGCACCAGTCTTTCGGCCTTTGCCGCAATCCACCAGGTCGCAACTGTCACGGCCAGCACGGCAAGCGCCGCCGCGATGAGTAAGCCGACGAGCAACCACAGGACAAACGACATCAGCATGTTTTCACCCCAGCCGACCGACCGCACCATATCCGCAACGGCCGCCGCCACAAGCACTGATCCGGCTTTCGCATTGCGGCCGGCCGCGGGCCGCGTTATCTCAGGCGACCTTTGCTGCCGGAGCCCGCCATGCCTGAAATCGTCACCGCCGCCATGCTCGTCATCGGCGACGAAATCCTCTCCGGCCGCACCAAGGACAAGAACATCGGCCATCTCGCCGATATCATGACGGCGATCGGCATCGACCTGAAGGAAGTGCGCATCGTCCCCGATGAGGAGGACGAGATCGTTGCGGCGGTGAATGCCCTGCGCGCTCGTTATACCTACGTCTTTACCACCGGCGGCATCGGCCCCACGCATGACGATATCACCGCCGACTCGATCGCCAAGGCCTTCGGCGTGCCCTGCGAATACGACGCCAGGGCCTATGCGCTGCTCGAAGCAAGCTATGCCGGGCGCGGCATCGAATTCACCGAAGCGCGCAAGCGCATGGCGCGCATGCCGCGCGGCGCCGACCATATCGACAATCCCGTCTCGGTCGCGCCGGGCTTCCGTATCGGCAATGTCCATGTCATGGCCGGCGTGCCGTCGATCTTCCAGGCCATGCTCGACAATGTTGTGCCTACGCTCAGGGCCGGCACGAAGATGCTGTCGGCCACGGTGCACTGTCCCTTCGGCGAAGGATTGATCGGCGGGCCGCTGGCCGAGATCCAGAAGGCGCATCCCGACACGATCATCGGCTCCTATCCCAAATATGGCGACGGCAAGTTCTGGACCGAACTCGTCGTCCGCGCCCGCAGCGAGGAAGCGCTCGAGGCCGCGCGCAAGGACGTCGAGGCGATGGTGGCGGGCTTGGCCGAGGCAGGCTGATCCGCGGCTGGAACCAGTCAACGCGCTGAGGCGTTCCCTTGCCGCGCAGATGCGCGGGGTAAACAATTGAGGGACCAGCCATGCGCTTCAAGACGATCGTGGCCATTTTGCAGAACGAGCAGGACGCCGAGCGCGTTCTCGATTGCGCCCTTCCGCTTGCCGAAAGATTCGAGAGCCATCTCGTCGGCATCCATGCCGAGGCGCTTCCCGTGCCCTACACATCGGCCACGGGCTTTCCCGACACCGAATTCCTGCAGGTCTCGGCCGAGATGAACAAGGAGCGCGCCGACAAATTGCAGGCCTATTTCCTCAAGCGGATCGAGGAATCCGGCCTCTCCTTCGAATGGCGAAGCCTGGAGAGCTTTTCCGGCGACAGCGCGCTGACAGGCATATCGAGCGTGCGCGCCGCCGATCTGATCATCGCCGCGCAGCGTGACACCGGCGGCGATCCGAGCGCCGATGTCGACACGCTGGTCTACGATGCCGGCCGGCCGGTGCTGGTCGTGCCGCATGACGGCCCGCTGGTGACAACCTTCAGGCGCGTGTTGCTGGCCTGGAACGGCAGCAAGGAAGCGGCCCGCGCGGCCTTCGACGCCCTGCCCTTCATTGCCGAGGCCGACAAGACCGACATTCTCGTCATCGATCCGCCCGAGAGCCTGGACGAATCCCCCGAGGCGGCCGGCGCCGAGATCGCGGCCGCCCTGTCGCGCCACGGCGCCAATGTCAGCGTCTCGGTGCAGAAGTCGGATGGCTCGGCAATCGACGATATCATCCAGTCGAGGATGGCCGAGTCCGGCACCGATCTGCTCGTGCTCGGCGCCTACAGCCACTCCTGGCTGCGCCAACTCCTGTTCGGCGGCGTCACCCGCACGGTGCTGCGCAGCACGAATGTAGCCGCTTTCCTGTCGCGGTGACGCCGGAGCAATTCCGGGAAAAGCGCGACACGGTTTTCCGTCCGCGATGATATCTCAGTCACGCTCTCCAAACGGAGGTCCACCGGTCTCCCGCGGAAGATCGTCGGAAATTCAGGTCGAGGGTCGTCTCACCCGCCGTGGTCAAACATCATCCGGGGACGTTCATCCGCTGTCCCTTGCCAAGAGCAAGGCTTTCCAGCTAATTCCGCCCGCATTCCATTGTTTCTGCGCGCTGATGGCGCGCGCTTGCGGAGTGCGCGAACATGTCCCTTCCCGAAAAAGCCTTTCCCGTCTCCTGGGACCAGTTCCACCGCGACGCCCGCGCGCTTTCCTGGCGGCTGTCCGGCGCCAACAAGGGACAATGGAAGGCGATCGTCTGCATCACGCGCGGCGGCCTGGTCCCCGCCGCCATCATCGCGCGCGAGCTCGGCATCCGCGTCATCGAGACGGTGTGCGTCGCCTCCTATCATGACTACACCAGCCAGGGTCAGTTGCAGGTCCTGAAAGAGATTTCGCCTCCGCTGCTCGCCGATGACGGAGCCGGCGTGCTGATCATCGACGACCTGACCGACACCGGAAAAACGGCCGGCATAGTGCGCGCGATGATGCCGAAGGCGCATTTCGCGACGGTCTATGCCAAGCCGAAGGGCCGTCCGCTGGTCGACACATTCGTCACTGAGGTCAGTCAGGACACCTGGATCTACTTCCCGTGGGACATGGGCTTCACTTACCAGAAGCCGATCGCGGACGATCACGCCGGCTGAACGGCCATCTTATTTTCCAGAGAATCTGCCTTAAACTTGGGTCGTGTAGTCGTGCCAAGGAGCACGACTACTTTGCGGGATTGACTTTTTCTGGTGAGATTTTCCGACGGAGTGAAGTTTTTTACTTTTAAAGCTCATAATTCGCCGTAAGATTCGTAAGGTGGCAAACGATTCTGGAGGCTGGGGCAGCTTCTTACCATGTTGACGAGGCCGACGACGCACAACCAGATGGCCGAAAGAGTCCGGCGGCTCTTCGGCGTTGCGCCTTGTCGCCTGCAGGTTGCCGCCTTGCCTTGGCGCGAGAGTGAGAACGGCGTCGAGATCATGCTGATCACCAGCCGCGACACCGGTCGCTGGGTGCTGCCCAAGGGTTGGCCCGAAGCCAGGGAACCGCTTTGCGAAGCCGCCGCTCGCGAAGCAGGCGAGGAAGCCGGACTGCGCGGCTCCATATCGCATGTTGAAGCCGGCCGCTATTTCTACGCCAAAGTCCTCGCCTCCGGCGAGGAAGTGCCTTGCGAGGTACTGGTCTTTCCGCTGCATGTCGACCGCGTCGCGGATCGCTGGAAAGAGAAGCGCGCGCGAACGCGCAAATGGGTTGGCCCGAACGAAGCCATCCGGATGGTCAACGAACCCGACCTTTGCCAGATCATTGCTGGCTTCTGCGCCGCGCCGCGCAAGTTCGCCTGACCCGCTCAGGCACGGCCAAAATCGTCGGAACTGAGCCGGGTCCAACGATCGCCCATCAACCCGCCGATGAAAATGTCGCCGGAGCGGACAGCTTCGATGACCTCGGCGATGCGCGAGCGGACCATCGTGCCCCCGGCATAGCGGAAGAAGACGTCCTTGTGGCCGAAGAGTTGCGGCATGAACCGGTTCTGCGTCTGCCCGGCGATGCCGACGCAGCCCATCTCCCGCGCAGCCGCGATGAGGCCATCCAGCGTCGCTCCCCAATGGGATCCGGATGCCTGGATTTGCAATAGGTTCGCGACGCCGCCGGCCTGGCCGTAGAAGGCGTAGCAGCCCAGCATCCTGCCCGTTTCGTCGTAAGTCCCGCCGAAATGAAGTGGCCCGTCAGCCCGCTTCTCGGCAGCCAGCGCGAGCAGCCGCGGCAACTCTCCGTCCGTCCAACTCGGCCGAAGGGAATAATCGGTCATGAGGACAGGCAGTTGCTCCGCAAATCGGGCCGCATCGATCGGCTCCCGGTGGATCCGTTGGGATGACGAATGCTGGGCCGATGGCTCGAATCTTCTTCTTGCAAGAGCGTCGAACGCTCTCGCGCAAGGATCGAGCGCCAGGCGAGGCAGCCCGGGCCATTTACGGCGCAGCACGGCAGCGGCCATGGCGCCCGGCCGGAAAATGCAGGTCCACTCCAGGCAATGCACCGGCAGCAGCTGATACTTCATCGGACGCGCGAACGCCAAGGATGTCCGGTTGGCGGAATCGGTCAGGTACAGGTCGAATTCACCCTGATGCAGGGCACGCAGCAATTGCGGGCCGGCCCAACCGTGATCGATGCTGGAGTCGGTCATGAAGGGACCGATGATGGCCGCGCTCAATGCCCTTCCATTGAGCTCATAGCGGGCTTTCAGAACGCCCATGAAGCCACCCAAGCGGCCCTGCGGGTTGATCTGTACAAGAGCCTTGCTCTCATCCCCGTCCAGGTAAAGCCCCCTCATATAGTCCGCCGTCTGCGCGATCGCTCGATCGCGCTGGCGGCGACGATGGCGAAACTTCATCAGGAACAGCGCGGCGACCTGCTCGAGATCCTCGGCGGTTAAAGGCCGAACCGAGCCATGCTGGGATTCCAGTGGCGCAACCACCTGTCCCGGACTCGCGGAAACAAGATTCATCGTGATTGCCTATACGAAAGCGCTAAAGGCGGTCGTGCTTCTCAAAGGAAATCTCCGCCTGGTCGGCTTCCTGCAAAAAAATCCTATAGGCCTTCTTCTGCCATATCTGATTTTCTTTTCTGTAAATACATTAAAATCATTGTTTGAATGCACGTGAATAGCTAAAATCTAAAATATAATTTCCTAAAAATTTCAATATATATAAAGTAATTTGAAAAACATATTGAACCCCTCTAACCGCATGACGGGAGAGCGGTTGCAACCGTGTTGCGGCTGATGGCGCCCGGCGGAGGCCGGGCGCCGTCCTTTCCTCAGGCGACGAGGCCCTTGGTCAGCTCGAGCGCCTGACGCTCGAACAGCCGCCGGTAGATGCCGCCGTTCAGCCGGATCAGTTCGTCATGCGAACCTTCCTCGGCAATACGCCCGCGATCGAAGACCAGCAGCCGGTCGAGCGCGCGCACCGTCGAGAGCCGGTGCGCGATCACCAGGGTCGTGCGCCCGACCATCAATCGCTCCATCGCCTTCTGAATCAGCACTTCCGAATCCGAATCAAGGCTCGATGTCGCCTCGTCCAGGATCAGGATGCGCGCGTCGGCCAGGAAGGCGCGGGCGATCGCCACACGTTGACGCTCGCCGCCCGACAACTTCACGCCACGCTCGCCGACCAGGGTTCCATAGCCCTTGGGCAGGCTGGTGATGAAATCATGCGCGCTGGCGAGTTTGGCCGCATGCTCGATCTCGGCCTGGCTGGCGCCGGGCCTGGCATAGGCGATGTTTTCGGCGAGCGACCGGTGGAACAGGATCGGCTCCTGCTGAACGATGGCGATCTGGCTGCGCAACGAAGCCTGCTCGACCTGCGAGATGTCCTGCCCGTCGATCAGTATCCGCCCGGCACTCACATCATAAAGCCGCTGGATCAGCTTGACGAAGGTCGTCTTGCCCGAGCCCGAATGCCCGACAAGCCCGATGCGCTCGCCGGCCGCGATATCGACCGAGAAATCGCGGTAAAGCGGCAGAAGGTGGGTGCCGTAGTGGAACGTCACCTTGTCGAAGGCGATGTGCCCGTCGCTGATCCGGATCGGCCGAGCGCCGGGCCGGTCCTCGATGCCGAGCGGCTCGGACTGGAAGTCGACCAGTTCCTCCATGTCGTTGATCGAGCGCTGCAGGTTGCGGATATGCGTGCCGATGTCGCGCAGATATCCCTGCAGCACGAAAAACGAGGTCAGCACGAAAGCAACGTCGCCGGCGCTCGCCTGGCCCCAGGCCCACAACATCAGGGCAAGACCGATCACCGCCGCCCGCATCAGCAGCAGCAGCACCCCTTGTGTGGTGCCGTTGGCAGTGCCGCGCATCCAGGTGCGGCCGGTGCGCAGGCGCCATTTGGCGACGACGCGCGCCAGCCGCGCTTCCTCGCGAGCCTCCGCGCCGAAGCCCTTGACGACGGCGTTGCAGCTCACCGCGTCTGCCAGCGAGCCGCCCAGCCGCGTGTCCCAGCTGTTGGCGAGCCGCGCAGCAGGCGCGACATAGCCGAGCGACAGCATCGCCGTGACGGCGATGAACAGCACCGAACCGGCGGCCACCACGGCCCCCATCAACGGCCAGAACCAGCCGAGCAGCAGCGTGGAGCCGACGAGCATGACGACCGACGGCAGCAGCGCGATCAGGATCGTGTCGTTGAGCAGGTCCAGCGCCCACATGCCGCGCGTTATTTTGCGCACCGTCGATCCGGCAAAGCTGTTGGCGTGCCAGTCCGTCGAGAAGCGCTGCACCCGATGGAAGGCATCGGCCGCGATGTCCGACATCATCTTCAGCGTCAACTCGACGATGCACAGGAACGCGACATTGCGCAGCACGACACCGGCCAGCGCCAGCGCGATCAAGGTCGAGAACGCCGTCATCGCCGCATTCCAGGCGACTGCGTCGGTTCCGGCGCCGCTGGCGACGGCATCGACCAGGCGGCCGGAATAGAAGGGTGTCAGCACGTCGGCGAGCGTCGAGAGCAGGAAGGCGCCCATGATGAGCGAAAGCCGCCACGGCTGGTGGCGCCAATGGCTGAACGTAAAGCCAAGCACGCTGCGAAAGGCGCTTGCGCGCAGGTCGATCTTGAAACGAGCCATGATGTCATCCAGGCGCAAACGAGCCCGGTCCCGGTAAAAATCGAATTGGAAAACCCGCGTCGCGCGTTGCGGCGACCCTGAAAGCGGGAGGTTCAGTATGGTAAGGCCGCCTGCCCTGAGGCGGCGACCGGCAGCGGCAAATGCCTGGTCCGCGTCTGGCTCTCCGAGAAACCTTCGGGGCGCCGGCGCCGACCTAGGCCTCGCGGCCTCGCATAACGATGTCAAATCCTGCCATACGGTCCTCCCGGAAGGGAATCGCGGAAAGGTTGTTATAGGCAGGCATCAGCCGATCGCCAAGTCGGCCCGTCGCCAAAACGACATCTGGTACAAGCACTGCGACGAATTTGCAACAACGGCGGGTTGTGGCCAGGCCTCAGGCAGCGGGTGAGCGATCCAGTCGCATGTAGCGCCCTTCCGCCCGGAACCCGAACTTCTGGTAGAGGCTGTGAGCGTCGCTGGTCGTGAGGCTCCAATGAGAAACCGTCTTCATATCGGGATGATCTAAGAGTGCCTGCACAAGCCGTTTGCCGATGCCATGCCCACGACGCTCCGGCCAGACGATGACGTCGGCAAGATAGGCAAAGACCGTGTAGTCGGTGATCGCGCGGGCGAATCCGACCTGCTTGCCATCGAGATAGGCGCCGACGCAGAGCGAGTTGTCGAAGGCGCGGCGGTTGGCTTCGTCGGTTCTGGACGCACCCCAATAGCTTTGCATGAGCAGATCGGAGGTCGCCCGGAAATCGATCCGCGACAGGTCGAAACTGATTTCAACATCCTGCATGCGCGGCGCAATCTCGCGAACTAGCCGCGATCCCGGAACCGGTTGGTGATCGGGTAGCGGCGGTCGCGGCCGAAATTCTTCTTGGTAATCTTCACGCCAGGCGCCGCCTGCCGGCGCTTGTATTCGGCGATATAGAGCAGATGCTCGACACGCGTCACCGTCGCCCGGTCGTGGCCACGCGCGACGATGTCGTCGACGCTCATCTCGTTCTCCACCAGGCATTCCAGGATGTCGTCCAGCACCGGATAGGGCGGCAGGGAATCCTGGTCGGTCTGGTTCTCGCGCAGCTCCGCCGACGGCGCCTTGTCGATGATGTTGTTGGGGATTACCTCGCCCGACGGTCCGAGCGCACCCGGCGGCACATGGTTGTTGCGCCAGCGCGACAGCGCGTAGACCTGCATCTTGTAGAGATCCTTGATCGGGTTGAAGCCGCCATTCATGTCGCCGTAAAGCGTGGCGTAGCCGACCGACATCTCGCTCTTGTTGCCGGTGGTGACCACCATCGAGCCGAACTTGTTGGAGATTGCCATCAGGATCGTGCCGCGGGCGCGGCTCTGCAGGTTCTCCTCGGTGATACCTTCCTGGGTACCCTCGAAGAGCTGGGTCAGCGCGTGCCTGAAGCCTTCGACCGGCTCGGAGATCGGCACGATGTCATAGCGGCAGCCAAGCGCGCGTGCGCAGTCCTCGGCGTCCTTCAGCGAATCCTTCGACGTATAGCGGTAGGGCATCATGACGGTGCGCAACCGCTCTTCGCCCAACGCATCGACGGCCAAAGCGGCGCAGATCGCCGAGTCGATGCCGCCGGAGAGGCCGAGCACCACGTTCTTGAAACCGTTCTTGTTGACGTAGTCGCGCAGACCCAGCATGCAGGCACGGTAGTCGGCCTCTTCACGCTCGGGGATCTTCGACATCGGGCCTTCCGAGCAGACCCAGCTGTCTCCCTTTCTTTTCCAGGTGGTGACGGCGACCGCCTCCTCGAACTGGCTCATCTGGAAGGCCAGCGTCTTGTCGGCCCCGATGGCGAACGAGGCGCCGTCGAAGATCAGCTCGTCCTGGCCGCCGAGCTGGTTGGCATAGATCATCGGCATGCCGGTCTCGATGACCTGGCGAATGACGACCTGGTGGCGAACGTCGATCTTGGCGCGATAATAGGGGGAGCCGTTCGGCACCAGCAGGATTTCGGCGCCGCTTTCGGAAAGCGTCTCGCACACGGCGATGTCGCCCCAGATGTCCTCGCAGATCGGAATGCCGATGCGCACGCCGCGGAAGTTGACCGGACCCTGCAGTTCCGGCCCGGCCTGGAAGACGCGCTTCTCGTCGAACTCGCCATAATTCGGCAGGTCGAGCTTGTAGCGCTCGGCGATGATCTTGCCGCCGTCGGCGAAGACGATCGAGTTATGCGTGCCGGTCCGGCGCTTCAGCGGCGTGCCGACGATGACGCCCGGCCCGCCATCGGCCGTGTCCTCGGCGAGGTCCTGCGCCGCCTTCTCGCAAGCCTTCAGGAAGGAAGGCTTCAGCACCAGGTCTTCCGGCGGATAGCCGGCGAGGAAGAGCTCGGTGTAGAGCACCAGATCGGCGGCCTGGCGCGCCGCGTCCGCCCTCGCCTCGCGCGCTTTTGCCAGATTGCCGGCGACGTCGCCGACGGTCGGGTTGAGCTGAGCAACGGCAATGCGCAGGATATCGGGAGCGGTCTTGGTCATGGTACGGATTTAGCGTGGCTGAAATCGCCCCGCAATGGCGTTTGGTTGTGCCACTTAGGACTAATCGGCGGAGCCGATTATGTCCCTGATCGATTGAGGACCGTATCCTGACTGATCGGCGGCGCCGGCAGAGCCGACTATCTCCCTGATCGATCGACGGACGTCGATCGATCCCAACCACCTAGTCGCTCATATATTCGCGCAGCGCCTCTGCCGAGCGGTTCTCGCCGATCGACAGCGCCAGGATGCGCGAGATGTGGCGGCGCGGCAGGCCGGTCTCGGCCGACCATTGGTTGATCTGCGCCTGGATCTTGTCGAGGTCCCGCTTCGAGGTCGGGTTTTCGGCGATGTCGAGGCCGGCATCGCGCAATGCCGCCGCCATGTCGGTGGAGACGACAAACGTGTCCCATTCGAGCCAGCGCAGGAAATACTGGCCGGTGTTGCCGCCGAGCCGGCTGCCATGCTTGGCGAGATACGCGGTCAGGCCGACCTGGTCGTCCGCGGGCCAGGAGGCAATGAATTTGCCGAAGCTGCCATGTTCCTTCGAGACGCGATCGACGAAGGCGGCATTGTCGCGCACCGACTTGATCTTCTGCGGATTGCGCACGATGCGGCTGTCGGATGCAAGCTCGTGCCAGAAGTCGTCCGGCTGGAACAGAAGCCGCTTCGGCTCGAAGCCGAGGAACGCTTCCTCGAAACCTGGCCATTTCTGCTCGATGACCCGCCACACGAAGCCGGCGGCGAAAATGCGCTCGGCCATGGTGGAGAGGATGCGGTCGTCGGGGATCTTTGCAACCGCCATATTATCGGGCGCGGGGCCAAGCAACGGCGCCAGCACGGCCTCTCCGCCCTTGCGCTTTGCCGCCCGTGCATGGATTTTCTGGAAATCGAGCATCATTGTCCCCGCTTGTTCGCCGCAATCTATCACTTCACGTCCGGCCCGGCAGCCTCTACCTCTATCGACGCCCGGCCGAAGGAGAGGACAAATGAACAAGATCGTCGAAGACATGGCGAACCGTCTGCTCAAGCGAAAGCCGGACGGTTTCGGTCCGCTCGAGAGCCGGGTGCTCCAGTCGACGCTCGAGCGCACCACCATCACCCGCGACACCAACAAGGCCGTGGCCTTCCACGAGACCTATGGCGACCGTATTGCCGACACCATCGCCAGGATCGGCGGCTCCTGGTCCTTCATCCTGAGCTTCCTGGCCTTTCTTGTTGTCTGGACTGCCGGCAACGCCTGGCTGCTCACCCGCGACGCCTTCGACCCCTACCCTTTCATCTTCCTCAACCTTGTTCTGTCGATGCTGGCGGCTATCCAGGCGCCGGTGATCATGATGTCGCAGAACCGCCAGACCGAGCGCGACCGCATCGACGCCGCCCATGACTACGAGGTCAATCTGAAGGCCGAGATCGAGATCATGGCCCTGCATGAAAAACTCGACGAGCTTCGCCATAGCGAGATCATCGGCATGCGTGACGAAATCCTGCGCATGGCCGAGCAGATCAGGCGCATTGACGAAAAAGTGTCCGCGCGGCCCGCAACGGAATGAGCGAGACCATCCATCGCCTCATCGAGCAATACGGGCTGGTCGCGGTCTTCCTGGGTTGCGTGGCCGAAGGCGAAAGCGCGGCGATCCTGGGCGGCTTCTTCGCTCATCAGCATGTTTTCGTGCTGTGGCAGACTTTCTTTGCCGCCTTCCTCGGCGCCTTCGCCGGCGACACGTTCTTCTTCACCCTGGGGCGCAGCTTCGCCGAACATCGCTATGTGAGACTGTTGCGCAGGCGTCCGGGCTTCAGCCGAGCCTATCGCCTGCTCAACACCCATCCCAACATTTTCGTGCTGACCAACCGCTATATCTACGGCATGCGCCTGGTCGGCGGCGTCGCCGCCGGCCTGTCGACCGTGTCCATGCCGCGTTTCGTCATCCTGAATGCCATCTCGTCCGCGGTCTGGTCGGCCCTGTTCAGCGGCATCGGCTATGTCTTCGGCCTGGGCGCGGAGGAAATCGTGGGCCAGGCGTTTGCTCGCCATCAGCGCCTGCTCATCGCCCTCGGCGTCGGCATCGTTATCGCCGTGGTCGCCTGGTTGGTAGGCCATCACTTCGCGAAGCGCGAACGCGCCAGGGAAGACCAGGCAGGATCTTGATCAATCCGCGAGGATCAGATCGGCGCGCCGACAAGGCGTTCGATGAGGGCGATGCCCCAGACGCCGCCAGCGATCACGATCGAAATCAGCACGGCCAGCGAACCGCAGTCCTTGGCAAGTTGGATGTCGATGTGGAATTCGCGCGAGATTGCGTCGCAGGCCGCCTCGATGCCGGTGTTGAGCACTTCGACCATGATCAGGAGCAGCACAGCACCGATCAGCAGGGCATAGCCGCGCCAGGAAACCGAGATGAACCAGCCCGCCGGCAAGGCGAGCGCCAGCAACAGCAACTCCTGCTGGAACGCCTTTTCGTGGGCGGCCAACTTGCGGAAGGCCCGCACTGAATTGATGAAAGCATCGATCAGCCGCTGCATTCCTCTGCCCCTTTGCGAGTCACCGGCAGGGGATATCGCAATGGTGGGATCAAGGGAATAAGGCAGCCGCTGCAAAATTCATCCGCCCGCGACCTTTATCGACGGCGCCGATTTCTCGAACTGCGGCAACCCGTCCTCGATCGAATAATAATCGCCCTTGTCGCCGACGAAGATGTGGCATTCGCCCTGAAGCCCGCTCGGTTCCTCGAATGAACCAGCCATAACCGAAACATATGCATCGCCTTTCGGCTTCCAAAACAGCACCGAGCCGCATGTCTTGCAAAAGCCACGCTTGGCGAAGTCGGATGCCTCATACCAGGTGAGATTTTCCATGCCTTCGATAACAATGTCGGCGTCCGCTACATTGGTTGCGGCGTAGAAATGGCCGCTCTGCTTGCGGCATTGTGAACAATGGCAATAAATCACGCCGCGTAGCGGGCCCTTCGTTCTGAAACGCACCGCCCCGCACAGGCACGATCCGCTATGATTGTCGTCCATTCCGGCCTCCTTCGACGTCGTCTGCACCGTTCATTGCCGGATGTAGAATTTCAGTTTTGAGATGACCGGGCACCGGAAAATGCGACACCGAAGCGACGCGTTTCAGAAGCTGCCCCTGCACCGCTTTGCACCCTGTGGTAGCAAGGACAACGAGGAAATGCAGGCTATTAAGGAAACTTTAGCAGGACTGCATTTATGATTCCCACAAGCGATGGTCGTGTTGGGGACGCGCCGTCGCAATTCTGATTCAAATCCCCGCGTGAGCGAACGCCGGCGGTGGCAGGTCTCCGGTCGCACTGAAGGGGCAGTGAACAGACATGAAGCCGGCAGCCATTCCGACCGACAGGAATACCGACATTGCCAGCACCGTCGTGACGACGATGCGACAGCTCGGCGTGCTTGGCCTGCCGCGTAACTATGAAATCTTCTACGAGGCGCTCAGCAGCAGCAATCGCGAACTCAGCCTTGCCGTCGTCTCGTTGAGCAACCGCCCGACCCAGGAAGACCTCGACCGCATCGGACGGAGCTTCTTCCCGCAGCACCACGGCCCCGCCATTGTCGAGCACGCCCGTGAGGTGGTGGCCAAGGAGCTCGAGGACATCGCCGCGCTGTTGCGCAGCGAGCGCTCGCATATCGAGAAGTATGGCCGCATCCTCGACGAGACATCGAGCGGCCTGAGCAATCGCAGCCTGCTTTCGCAAGAACTCCTGCAGAAGATCGCAGGCGCCATGTCGGCCGCCACCAGCTCGACGATCGACCATGGCCGTCAGATCGCCAGCACGCTCAGCGAAAAGACAGCCGAGCTTGAAAGCGTCAAGTCGAAGCTCGAGGAATACAAGCGGCTCGCCGACACCGACCCGCTTACGCAGCTGTGGAACCGCCGCGCCTTCGACAAGGAGATCACCCGGATCTACAACAGCAACCGCGGCATATTGTTCAACGCCTTGATCCTTGCCGATATCGATCATTTCAAGGACATAAACGATCGCTATGGCCACCCGGTCGGCGACAGGATCCTGCAGATCATCGCCGAGATCTTCCAGTCCAGCGTGCGTGCCGACATATTTGTCGCGCGCACCGGCGGCGAGGAGTTCGCGCTTATCGTCGAAGGCGCCAGCGAGGAAGCCACATACGAGATCGCCGAGCGCATCCGCGCGCTCGTCGAGCAGACCCCGTTCACCGGCAGCCAGACCGGCATGAACTACGGCACCGTTACCGTATCGATGGGCATCTGCATGGCATCGGAGGCGGAAAACCCCGAGGATCTCTACACCAAGGCCGACCAGGCGCTTTACCGCTCCAAGGTCGGCGGCCGCAACCGTGTGACAAAGCACTCGGCCACGGTCAGCCGGGCTGGCAAAAGCTGGCTGCTTTACAAGAAAGACTGACACACCTCTTTCCAGACGAATTTTTGTGGATTATATTTTCCACAGAAATGAAAGGGTGCGCTTATGCAACGTCCAGTCGCGGCCGCGACGGCGGCCGAAAATGCCGTCGTCACCAAGGCCACGCTGCGCGCGGCCGACCTGCTCGACATCACCGCCAGGACGCTTGCCTTGGTCATCGGCGTGTCGGAAGCAACGGTCTCGCGCATGCGCCGGCAGGAATTCCTGCTTGAACGCGGCACAAAGCCGTTCGAGCTGGCGGTGCTGTTCGTGCGCCTGTTCCGCTCGCTCGACGCCATCGTCGGCGGCGACGAGACCGTCGCCCGGGCGTGGCTGAAGAATCCCAACACCACGCTCGACGGCACGCCGCTCGAAAAAATCCTGACGATTGCCGGACTTGTCGATGTCATTGCCTACCTGGACTCCCGGCGCGCTCTCGTCTGAGGCCGTCCGGCTCGAAGGCAAGTACTGGCGGATGGTCGAGGCGCAGCACCGCGTCTCGACCCTTAAGCTCATCGACACGCTCGACGAGCAGGCGCTGCTTGAGGATCTCATCGAGGACACCAAGCCGCGGATCCCGCTTGAGTGCCGCCATCTCCACTATCTGTTGGCGACGCCTTTTCGCTACGGCTCCGTCTATCCGTACGGCTCCCGCTTCCGCCGCGCCGGCAAGACGAAAGGCGTCTATTACGCCGCCGAGACGGTGCTGACGGCGGTGGCGGAGATGGCCTTCTACCGCTTGCTGTTTTTTGCGGAGTCGCCGGCGACGCAATGGCCGAGCGACGCGGCGGAATACACCGCCTTCGCCGCTGCGATAAAATGCGACCGCGCAGTCGACCTGACACGGCCGCCGCTCGATCGCGACGAGAAGGCCTGGACGCACGCCACCGACTACACCGCCTGCCAGGCGATCGCCGACGTCGCGCGTGAGGCCGAGCTGCAGGCGATCCGCTATCGCTCGGTGCGCGATCCCAAGGGCGTCAATATCGCGCTGTTGACGTGCAAGGGCTTTGCCAAGGCAAAACCGCTGGAGCCGCAGACCTGGCGCATCCGGATCGGCTCT
The DNA here is from genome assembly GCF_020165105.1 of Mesorhizobium sp. CA5. Lineage (NCBI taxonomy): Bacteria > Pseudomonadati > Pseudomonadota > Alphaproteobacteria > Hyphomicrobiales > Phyllobacteriaceae > Mesorhizobium > Mesorhizobium sp. CA5. The sequence goes on from NZ_JAIUHJ010000009.1 coordinate 110,068, forward strand.
TTCGGCCTTCAGGCGATCTGCGAATTCCCGGACAAGCGGCTGGAATTCTCACGCACCGCCTTTGCCGATCCGCGATTGGCCGGCATGCGCTGGGAGCGGGCCACCTGATATCGGCGATGAGCTGCGTTGAGATTCAGGTCAGGCCGGGCAGAAAACCGTCATTCGCATGCCGCCCTCACCCGAATATCGATCCAGTTTTAGGCCAGGATGTTCACCGCACGCGCCGCCACCAGCGCGATGGTCAGGAGCGAGATCATCGCTTCGGCCATCATCAGGAGCTTCGCGCGCTGCGTGAGCGGCAAGGTGTCGGTCGGCGAGAACGCCGTGGCATTGGTGAAGGCCAGGAAGACATAGTCGACGAAGCCCGGCAGCCAGCCCTGTATCTCGCGATCGGGTAGCGTCATTTGCGGAAAGAGGAAGTCTGCCTGCGCGCGCTTGACCAGCCCGCAGGTCGGCGGACCTCCCCGGTCGGTGCTCCAGAACCACAGCGCAAAGACAATCACATTGGTGACCCAGATGTTGAGCGCGTCGACGAGCAGCGTCGTGCCGGCCCCGGCATGCCCTTCCAGCAACGCCCGCACCAGGAAGACCAGCGACCCGCAATTCATGATGCTGATGACGCCGGTCATCACCAATGCTGCGCGGCGGATATAGAGGCGCAATCGGCCGATCGCGTACCAATGCTCATGGTCGACGGCGTTGCGCGTCGCCATTTGCGTCCAGGCCGTCGCGATCGACAGGGGCGCCAGCAGCGCCGCCTCCACTGTAGGGGCCAGCCAGCGCGGACCGAAGGACAGGTTGTTGATGACCAGAAGCTGCAGGCAGATGACGACGAGAACCGCGGCGCGCGCCGACCAGAAATCGAGGCCCCGGTGATGGATGACGGCATGCTGATGGCGCATGGAGGAACCTGTATTGCTGAAACCGCGGCGCTACGGACGGGCTCCGGCAATGATCGGCCGGCCGGTCCTGCCCGAAGCGCCGGCGACGGGTTCCATCGCAATCTTGGTTTTACAATGTTGCCGAAGAATACTTTTTCGTAAGCTTTTGCTATCGGACTGTTCAGCAATCCATCGGTATGATTTTAGGCCCGTATGTCGAGAACCAGTGAATCCATGCATGTCTGGCCCGCCGCGGCTGCGGCGGAAGACGATCTGTCTTCCATCTGGAAAGGTCTGGTCCGGCATCCATGGCGGTTGCTGGCGCTTTTATGCCTGATCCAGATCGCTTGCTGGACCGTCATGCCGGCGCTCGTCAATGTTGGGCCGCCGCGCGACGTCGTCGAGGGTTTCATGTGGGGACGCGAATGGGTGCTGCTGACCTACAAGCACCCGCAACTCCCCTGCTGGCTGCTCGAGATCAGCCACCTGCTCACCGGCTCATTCCGCTGGCCGCAATATATGCTGTCGCAGTTGATGATCTCGACGACTTTCGTTTTGGTCTACCTTCTCGCGCGCGACATCATGGGCCCGACCCGGGCGATCGCCGCCGTGCTCTTGATGCCGTCGATCTATTTCTTCGGCTGGCCGACCCCGCAATTCAACCATGATTACGCGCAAATGCCGTTCTGGGCCGCAATCTCATGGTTGCTATGGCGCTCGGTGCGCGACGGCCGTCCAGGCGGGTGGCTCGCCCTCGGCCTCGTCTCGGGCATCGGGCTCTACGCAAAGTTCTCGACGGCTCTGCTACTGGTGTTCGGTGGTATCTGGATTTTGTACGACGCCCGCGCTCGAAGCCGGCTTGCCACCCCATGGCCATGGCTCGGTCTTGCGGTTTTTCTGGGCCTCGCGGCGCCGCTGGCAATTGCGCTTTTCCGCCTCGATTTCCTGCCGCTGACCTATGCGGAGCATCGCAACGCCTGGGTGCTCGCTAACCGCGCACGACTCTACTATATCGGCGTTCAGCTTGCCGGGCTTGCCGCTCTTCCCGTCGTTCTTGCTCTTTCCGGCCTGCTGCGACGGCAGGCCGCCCCCGCACGGGACCCCTTACCGGCCCACCCCGTCCCCGAGCGGCGCGCGATTGTCTACCTGGCATGGATGGGCGTGGGGCCGGCGCTCCTGATCATGGTCGCCTCGCTGTTTACCGGCACGGGCGAGTCCTGGGGCGCGACGATGTACAATCTCGTCGGTGCCCTGGCGATCGCGCTTCTAGGCCAGCGACTGGGATCTGTGGAATTGCGCCGGCTGATGGTGCTGGCCTTGCTATGCGTGGTCGGCGTATCGAGCGCCTATGCGGTGACCCGCTGGACGGGTTGCAACGTCCTCGGTCGCCTGCAGCCGATGTGCTGGCCGGCACGATCGATCTCGCAGACGGCCGAGGCGATCTGGCATGAGACGGTGCCAGGACCATTGGGCATCGTCGGTGGCGAGGACGGCGTGGCCCAGCTTGCCGGGCTGGAAGCTGCGGACCAGCCCTCTATCTTCACGGCTCTCGACAGGCGCCTTGCCCCCTGGATCACGGACCAGCGCCTGCGGGATCAGGGTATGCTGCTGGTGTGGCCGACCCATTGGAGGCTTTCCCCGCAACAGCAGGCGTGGATCGCCGGCCTGCCGGTCAAGACGGTGCCGTTCGACTGGTCGCTCAAAGCACCGCCCTTGCAGATCAGCTTTGCCGTCATTCCGCCCGGCAGAACCAATTTCCCGGGCGACCCGCCCGGACCGCCCGATCCGGAATGACCCGCGATCCGACTTGAAGTTTATCGGCCCGACGTCAAAAGGCGACGGCATCGCCGCCGCGCGTCCGACGATAGGCGTCAAGCCTCTGTTCAGGCGTTGGCGGCCTGCTTGTGCTGGACCGGATGGCTCTTCTTGAGCAGGTCCGAGACCAGGAAGGCGAGCTCGATCGCCTGATCGGCGTTGAGGCGCGGGTCGCAATGGGTGTGATAGCGGTCCTGCAGGTCTTCCGCCGTGATGGCGCGGGCGCCGCCCGTGCATTCGGTGACGTTCTTGCCAGTCATCTCTATATGGATGCCGCCCGGATGCGTGCCTTCCGCGCGATGAACTTCGAAGAAGGTCTGCACTTCCTTGAGGATGCGGTCGAACGGCCGCGTCTTGTAGCCGGCCGCCTCGATCGTGTTGCCATGCATCGGATCCGACGACCAGACAACGTTGCGGCCTTCCTTCTTAACTGCCCGCACCAGCTTCGGCAGATGCTCGGCGACCTTGTCGGAGCCGAAGCGCGCGATCAGCGTCAGACGGCCCGGCTCGTTTTCGGGATTGAGCAGGTCGATCAATTCCATCAAGCCGTCCGGCGTCAGCGACGGCCCGCATTTCAGGCCGAGCGGATTCTTGATGCCGCGGCAATATTCGATATGCGCGTGATCGGGCTGGCGGGTGCGATCGCCGATCCAGATCATGTGGCCCGAGGTCGCGTACCAGTCGCCGGAGGTCGAATCGACGCGCGTCAGCGCTTCCTCATAGCCGAGCAGCAGCGCCTCGTGGCTCGTGTAGAAATCCGTCTCGCGCAGCGCGAAATTGGTTTCGGACGTGATGCCCACCGCGCGCATGAAATCCATCGTCTCGGTGATGCGGTTGGCGAGCGATTCGTATTTTTCTCCCTGCGGGCTGTCGGCGACGAAGCCCAGCATCCAGCGATGCACGTTCTCCAGGCTGGCATAGCCGCCCTGCGCGAAGGCGCGCAGAAGGTTGAGCGTGGCGGCGGACTGGCGGTACGCCATCTCCTGGCGCGCCGGATCCGGAATGCGCGAGGAGGCGTCGAATTCAATGCCGTTGATGATGTCGCCGCGGTAGCTCGGCAGCGTCACGCCGGCCTTGGTCTCGTTGTCGGACGAGCGCGGCTTGGCGAACTGGCCGGCGACGCGGCCGACCTTCACCACCGGCTGCGCGCCGGCGAAGGTAAGCACCACCGACATCTGCAAGAAGACGCGGAAGAAGTCGCGGATGTTGTCGGCGCCATGCTCGGCAAAGCTCTCGGCGCAGTCACCGCCCTGGAGCAGGAAGGCTTCGCCGGCTGCCACGGCCGCCAGCTGCTTCTTCAGCTTGCGCGCCTCGCCGGCAAAGACCAGCGGCGGATAGGTCGCAAGCCGCGCTTCCGTGGCCTGCAAAGCCCCAAGGTCCGGGTAGGCCGGCACCTGCTTGATCGGCTTTGCTCTCCACGAATTCGGCGACCATTTCGTCATCGCTGCACCCAACGCCCTTCCAGAGCAACTCCAGGAAAGTGTAACGGCTTTCCGTCCGGAATTGCGTCAAATAAACCGGCGAGCGTGCTTGCCCGCCATTCCAGCCTCGATACGAGGTCGCGGCTCCTTACACGAAGCCGACTGCCTATTCTAGCCGGGTTTTTCAGTGGTGGCGAATGCGTTGAGCTGCTCGGCTTCCAATGTAGACGTCGTTACGCGGCCTTGTCGACGAGCCGCGCCAGTTGCGTCATCACCACGGCCGAGCCGGCGAGCCGCTTCTCCGCGTTCGGCCAGTCGCGGATGAAAACGACGCTATGGTCGGCCCTGATCTTGGCCAGCGATCCCTGCTCGCCGATGAACTTGACCAGCCCGACCGGATTGGGGAACTCGCGCTTGCGGAAATGAATGACGACGCCCTTCGGGCCTGCATCGAGCTTCTCGACATTGGCCTTGCGGCAGAGCGCCTTGATGAAGACGATCTTCAACAGATGCGTCACCTCTTCCGGCAAAGGCCCGAAACGGTCGATCAGCTCGGCGCCGAAGCCGTCGATCTCCTCGGTTGTTTCGAGGTCGCCCAGGCGTCTGTAGAGCGCCATGCGGAGCTGCAGGTCGGGCACATAGCTTTCCGGGATCATCACCGCGGTGCCGACGGCGATCTGCGGCGACCAGCCGCCGTCCTGCGCCTCGCCGGTATCCTTCACCTCGGCCACCGCCTCTTCCAACATCTGCTGGTAAAGCTCGAAGCCGACCTCTTTGATATGGCCGGACTGCTCTTCGCCCAGAAGATTGCCGGCGCCACGGATGTCGAGGTCGTGGCTGGCGAGCTGGAACCCTGCGCCGAGCGTGTCGAGCGACTGCAGCACCTTCAGCCTGCGCTCGGCCGTATCGGTGAGCTTGCGGTTCGCCGGCAGCGTGAACAGCGCATAGGCGCGGACCTTCGAACGGCCGACGCGGCCGCGCAACTGGTAGAGCTGCGCGAGGCCGAACATGTCGGCGCGGTGGATGATCAGCGTGTTTGCGGTCGGGATGTCGAGGCCGGATTCGACGATGGTCGTCGACAGTAGCACGTCGTACTGACCGTCGTAGAAGGCGTTCATGATGTCGTCGAGCTCGCCCGGCGGCATCTGGCCATGCGCCACTGCCACTTTCAGCTCCGGCACGGATTCCCTCAGGAAATCATGGATTTCGGCCAGGTCGCTGATACGCGGCACGACATAAAAGGAATGGCCGCCGCGATAGCGCTCGCGAAGCAGTGTCTCGCGTATGACCAGCGGATCGAAGGGCGAGATGAAGGTGCGCACCGCCATGCGGTCGACCGGCGGCGTGGCGATCAGCGAGAGCTCTCGAACGCCGGTCAGCGCCAGTTGCAGCGTGCGCGGGATCGGCGTCGCCGACAGCGTCAGCACATGCACGTCGGACTTGAGATCCTTCAGCCGCTCCTTGTGCTTGACGCCGAAATGTTGCTCCTCGTCGATGATCAGCAGGCCGAGGCGCTTGAACGAGATCGAGCTGCCGAGCAGCGCGTGCGTGCCGACGACGATGTCGACCGTGCCTTCGGCGATGCCCTTCTTGGTCTCCGCCAATTCTTTTGAACCAACCAAGCGCGACGCCTGCGCAATGCGGATCGGCAGGCCCGAAAAGCGCTGCGAGAAGGTTTTGAAGTGCTGCCGCGACAACAACGTCGTCGGCACCACGACCGCGACCTGGAACCCCTCCATGGCCGCTATGAAGGCGGCGCGCAACGCAACTTCCGTCTTGCCGAAACCGACGTCGCCGCAGATCAGCCGGTCCATCGGTTTGCCGGCGCCGAGATCATCCAGGACGGAATCGATCGCCGTCTGCTGGTCGTCGGTCTCCTCATAGGGGAAACGGGCGGCGAACTCCCCATAAAGCCCTTCCGCCGGGATCATGGAGGGCGCTGCACGCATCTGCCGCTCGGCGGCGATGCGGATCAATTGCCCGGCCATATCGAGCAGACGCCGCTTCAGCCGAGCCTTGCGCGCCTGCCAGGCGCCGCCGCCCAGCTTGTCGAGCGTCGCCTCAGCCGAATCCGAGCCATAGCGCGACAGAAGCTCGATGTTTTCCACCGGCAGGAACAGGCGATCGTCGCCGGCGTAGTGGATTTCGAGACAGTCATGCGGCGCGCCGAGCGCTTCGATGGTGCGCAAGCCGATGAAGCGGCCTATGCCATGGTCGGCATGGACGACGATGTCGCCTGCCGACAGCGACGAGGCTTCGGCTATGAAATCGGAGGCCTTCTTCTTGCGCTTGGAACGCCGAATGAGCCTGTCGCCGAGGATGTCCTGCTCGGCGACGACGACCAGATCGTCGGTCTCAAAGCCGGATTCGAGCGGCAGCACGGCAAGGCCCGCCTGCCCCGGCTCTAGCTTTTCGACCTCGGCCAGCGTCGCGACAGGTTTCAGATTACTGAGATGGTGCTCCGCGAGAATTTGCCCGAGCCGGTCGAGCGAGCCTTCAGTCCAGCCAGCGACGACGACGCGGCGACGCGCCGCGCGCTCGTCGGCAATGTGCTTCACGACGACGTCGAAGACGTTGATGTTGGGATCGGCGCGCTCCTCGGCAAAGCTGCGGCCTTGCCGCGAGCCGCCATGGAAGACTTTTTTGCCGCCGACGTCGGGGGCGTCGAAGACGGTGAAGTCTATGTCCTCGCGCGGTCCGAGCGACGCCTTGAGGTTTTCGGGCGAGAGATACAGCAGATCCGGCGCCACCGGCTTGTAAGGGACGGCATCCTTGAGCGCGCTGTCGGCCTGCTTCCGCCGCGCCTCGTAATGGTCGAGGATCAGCGTGTGGCGCTCGGCCAAGGCCTCATGCGCCAGATGGTCGAACACGACGGGCGCATCCGGCAGATAGTCGAACACGGTCTCCAGCCGCTCGTAGAAGAAGGGCAGCCAGTGCTCCATGCCGGCGAAGCGGCGGCCTTCGCTGACCGCCGCGTAGAGCGCGTCGTCGCGCGACGGCGCGCCGAAGGCCTCGATATAGGAGCGGCGAAAGCGGCTGATCGTTTCCGGTGTCAGCGCCACCTCGCTCATCGCTTGCAGCGACATCGACTTGCGCTGCCCGGTGGTGCGCTGCGTCGCGACGTCGAAGACGCGGATCGATTCCAGCGTGTCGCCGAAGAAGTCGAGCCTGAGCGCCTCGCTCCAGCCGGGCGCGAAAAGGTCGAGGATGCCGCCGCGCACCGCGAATTCACCAAGCCCGCGAACGGTCGGCACGCGCTCGAAGCCGGATGTCTCCAGCCGCGCGATCAGCGCGTTCATGTCGATCTGGTTTCCCGGCTTGGCGTGGAAAGTCTGAGCTTCGATCAGCTCGGCCGGCGGGATGCGCTGCAACAGCGCATTGGCGGTGGTGAGGATCACCGCGCGATGCGGATTCTTCGCCAGCGCGATCATGGCCGAAAGCGCGTCGAGCCGACGCGCCGCGGCATCTGCGCCGGGCGAAACGCGGTCGTAAGGCAGGCAGTCCCAGGCCGGCAGCTCCAGCACCGGCAGGCCGGGCGCGGCAAAGGCGAGCGCCTCGATGATCGCCGGCAGCCGCTGGCCGTCGCGCGCGACGAACAGCAGCGGCTTGTCGGGCGCGATCTCCTGCGCCGTCCGCACCAGGGCGAAAGCTTCGTAGCCGTCGGCGACGCCGTCGACGATGAACTGGCCGGCGCGGCCCTTGGGCAGGCCAATGGAAGGAATGAGGGTCATGGATATGCGTTTTTCAAAATGTCATGGTCCGGTGCGACGCCAGGATCTTCCGCAGAACCGCGCAGTCGATATCGGGCGGAACCGGGCGCTCGCCGGTGACCATCGGGAAAAATTCAGTGTCGGGAATTTCGAGAAGTCTCTCATATTGGTCGATTTCATCGCCGGTCAAGGCGCCGATCTCGGCGTCGGCGAAGGAACCGAGGATCAGGTCCATCTCGCGCATGCCGCGATGCCAGGAGCGGAACAGGAGCTTGCGGCGGCGCGCGTCCAACCCCTCGCTTGATCGCTGTGTTCCGGTCATGGCGCCGCATCCCTGTCCAAAGCGGCGCATATAGCGTGGATAGAGAGCGGTGTCAGCCTTTGCGCTGCCCTCGTCGCGACATAAGCTGACACCATGCGTCCCACCATCCTCGATCCCTTGTTCGTTCCGATCACTTCGCTTGCCGGCGTCGGCCCGAAGGTCGGATTGCTGATCGAGCGTGTCGTGCCGGCCGACCTCGGCGATCGCGCTGCGCGCGCGGCCGACCTTCTGTTCGTGCTGCCCAACACCGTCATCGACCGCCGCAACCGGCCCGGCATCGCGCTGTCGGCCGAGGGGCAGATCGTCACGCTCGAGGTGCGCGTCGACCGCCATCAGCCGCCGCCGCGCGGCAACAGGTCGGTGCCGTACAGGGTCTACGCCCATGACGACACCGGCGAGGTCGCGCTGACCTTCTTCCATGCCCATGCCGCCTATCTGCAGAAAATGCTTCCCGAGGGCGAGCGTGTGGTGATCTCGGGCCGCATGGAGTGGTTCAACGGCCGCCCGACGATGGTCCATCCCGATCACATCGCGCCAATCGACGAGGCCGACGGTCTACCGTTGGTCGAGCCGGTCTATCCGCTCACCGCCGGCCTCTCGGCCAAGGTGCTGCGCCGCGCCATCGGCCAGGCACTAGGCCGCCTGCCGGAACTGCCGGAGTGGCAGGACGACGCCTTCATGCGCCGCCATACATTCCCGTCCTTCGGCGACGCGCTCGCCCGCATCCACTATCCGAAGGACCCGATCGACGTTGCCGTCGAAGGCTCGGCCTGGCGCCGTCTTGCTTACGACGAATTGCTCGCCGGGCAGGTTTCGTTGGCGCTGGTGCGGGCGAGAATTCGCCGTCTTTCGGGCCGGCCGCTTACCGGCGACGGCCGCATCGTCGAGAAACTGCGAGCTGCCCTGCCCTACAAGCTCACCACCAGCCAGGAATTCGCGCTCGGCGAAATCAACGCAGACCTCGCCGATGCCGAGCGCATGCTGCGCCTGCTGCAGGGCGATGTCGGCTCAGGCAAGACGGTGGTGGCGCTGCTCGCCATGGCGCGCGCGGTCGAGGCCGGCGGCCAGGCGGCCCTGATGGCGCCGACCGAGATCCTGGCGCGCCAGCATCTGGCGACGATCGCGCCGCTGGCGGAAAAAGCCGGCCTGCGCCTCGCTATCCTGACCGGGCGCGAGAAGGGCCGCGAGCGTGCCGAGACGCTTGCCGGTCTTGCCGGCGGCGAAATCGACATCGTCGTCGGCACGCATGCGCTGTTCCAGGAAAGCGTGACGTTTCACGACTTGGTGCTTGCCGTCGTCGACGAGCAGCACCGCTTCGGCGTTCATCAGCGCCTCGCCATCACCGCCAAGGGCGATGCACCCGATATGCTGGTGATGACGGCGACGCCCATTCCGCGCACGCTGGTGCTGACCGCCTTCGGCGACATGGACGTCTCGAAACTGACCGAGAAGCCGGCCGGCCGGCAGCCGATCCGCACCGTCACCTTGCCGATGGAGCGGCTGGATGAGCTGGTCGGCCGCATGCTTGATGCCGTCGCCGATGGCCAAAAGATCTACTGGATCTGCCCGCTGGTCGAGGAATCCGAAGAGATCAAGCTGATGTCGGCGGAGGACCGTTTTGCTTCGCTGAAACCGCTCTTCGGCGACCGGATCGGCCTCGTGCACGGTCGCATGAAGGGTGCGGAGAAAGACGAGGCGATGCGCGCCTTCAAGCAGGGCGAAACGCGCATCCTCATCGCCACCACCGTGATCGAGGTCGGCGTCGACGTGCCCGACGCCACGATCATGGTGATCGAGCATGCCGAACGCTTCGGCCTTGCCCAGTTGCACCAGTTGCGCGGCCGGGTCGGCCGCGGCGACAAGCCCTCCTCCTGCGTCCTGCTCTACAAGGAGCCGCTCGGCGAGACGGCCAAACGCCGGCTCTCGGTGATGCGCGAGACAGAGGACGGCTTCAAGATCGCCGAGGAGGACCTGAAACTGCGCGGCGAAGGTGAGTTGCTGGGCACCCGCCAGTCCGGCACGCCGGGCTTCCAGGTGGCGCGCCTCGAGTTCCATGCCGATCTGCTCGAAGCCGCGCGCGACGACGCACGTCTGATCCTGTCGCGCGACCCGGAATTGCAGTCCGAACGCGGCGGGGCGCTGCGGCTGCTGCTTTACCTGTTCGGCCGCGACGAGGCGGTGCGGCTGCTGCGCGCCGGCTGAGCGCCGAGCGGCGGATTGGCGAGCGGTCCTTCGACCGGTTCGCCATTCAGCGTCACCAGCTTGGCCTTGACCTCCGGCGCTACCATGCCGGCCGAGACGATCAGCTTGGCGCCGTCCTCGATCGACATGTCGAGCGGCACGATCTCGGATTTGTGGACATACATCAGGAAACCGGTGGTCGGATTGGGCGTGCAGGGCATGAACACCGCAATCAGCGGATCGCCTTCCTGGTCGAGCTTCTGGTTGATCTCGGTCTCCTTGTCGCTGGCGACGAAGACCAGCGACCAGACGCCCTTTCTCGGATATTCGACCAACCCGACCTGGCGGAACATGTCGCCCTTGTTCGACAGCACCGTCTCGAAAATCTGCTTCAGCGAGCCATAGATGCCACGCACCAGCGGCATGCGGCCAAGCAGCCGCTCGCCGAAATTGACAATGGCGCGGCCGACGATGTTCGCCGTCAGGAAACCGATCAGCGTGATCAGCACCAGTGCCACGATCAGCCCGAAGCCCGGAACCGGGAACGGTAGATAGGTATCGGGGTTGTAGCGGGCTGGGATATAGGGTTTTACCCAGGAATCGACCCAGCCGATCAGCGACCAGGCGATATAGACCGTGATCGCCAGCGGCGCGCAGACGATGAAGCCCGTCAGGAAATAATTCCTCAGCCGGGTCATGCCAGAGGTCTTCAGGGCGTCGGACATGAGTTCACCGCGGCGCAGGTTGCAACGCTGAGATTAGTGAACCGCGAGCCGGTTTGGAACTGCGAAGTTTTTAAAGAGCGATCGTCAGGCCGCTGTATCCAGCGGCACGGCGCGACCTACTCCACGGTCACCGACTTCGCCAGATTGCGCGGCTGGTCGACGTCGGTGCCCATGAAGACGGCGGTGAAATAGGCCAGCATCTGGATCGGCAGCGCGTAGATGATCGGCGAGATGATCTCCGGCACTTCGGGCAGGATGATCGTCTCCATCGTCTTGATGCCGGCCTGCGCCGCGCCCTTCTTGTCGGTGATCAGGATGATCTTGCCGCCGCGCGCCGCCACTTCCTGCATGTTCGACACGGTCTTTTCGAAGATGCGGTCATGCGGCGCAATCACGATCACCGGCATGTTCTCGTCGATCAGCGCGATCGGACCATGCTTCAGCTCGCCGCCGGCATAGCCTTCGGCGTGGATGTAGGAGATTTCCTTGAGCTTCAGCGCGCCTTCCATGGCCAGCGGAAAATTGGTGTCGCGGCCGAGATAGAGCACGTCCTTGTAGCGCGACAGCTCGCGCGAGATGCGCTCGATCTGCTCGTCAAGCTTCAGCACCCGGGTGGCGTAGCGCGGCGCCTCGGAAAGCTCGCGCACCAGCTGCTTTTCCTCATCGCGCGAGATCGTGCCGCGCGCCACGCCCGCGCGGACCGCGAGCGCAGCCAAGACGGATAGCTGGCAGGTAAAAGCCTTGGTCGAGGCGACGCCGATCTCCGGCCCGGCCAGCGTCGGCAGCACGACGTCGGATTCGCGCGCCATGGTCGATTCCCGCACATTGACGACAGCGCCGATTTTCATGCCGGCCTTGCGGCAATAGCGCAGCGAAGCAAGCGTGTCGGCGGTCTCGCCCGACTGCGAGATGAAGAACGCCGCGTCATTGGCCGAAAGCGGCATCTCGCGATAGCGGAACTCGGAGGCGACATCGATGTCGATCGGCAGCCGCGCATAGCGCTCGAACCAGTATTTGCTGATCAGCCCGGCGAGATAGGCGGTGCCGCAGGCCGAAAGCGCCAGGCGGCCGATCTTGGCGAAATCGAAGGGCAGGTCGAGCGGCTTCGACACCCCCGATGCGAAATCCAAGTAATGCGCCAGCGTGTGCGAGATCACCTCCGGCTGCTCATGGATTTCCTTTTCCATGAAATGGCGGCGGTTTCCCTTGTCGACCATGAAGCTGGTCGACAGCGACTGCTGGCGCTTGCGGTCGACCTGTCTGCCGTCGATGTCGTAGATGGTCACGCTTTCGCGACGCACGACCGCCCAGTCGCCGTCTTCGAGATAGGTGACCGCATTGGTGAAAGGCGCCAGCGCAATGGCGTCGGAGCCCAAAAACATCTCGCCCTCGCCATGGCCGACGGCCAAAGGCGGTCCGTTGCGGGCGCCGACGATCAGGTCCTCGTCGCCCTTGAACATGATTGCCAGGGCAAAGGCGCCGGAAAGCCGCTTCAGCGCCGCATGCGCGGCTTCCACCGGCTTCAGCCCCTTGGCGAGCTCGCGCGCCACCAGATGCGCGACGACCTCGGTGTCCGTCTGCGAAGAGAAAGAGTAGCCGTCGCGGGTGAGTTCGTCGCGCAGCTCGGCGAAATTCTCGATGATGCCGTTGTGGACAATGGCGACGCCCTCGGAAAAATGCGGATGCGCATTGGTCTCGTTCGGCACGCCATGCGTCGCCCAGCGTGTGTGGCCGATGCCGATCGTGCCGTCCAGCGGCTCGTCCTTCAGCCGGCGTTCGAGATTGACCAGCTTGCCCTCGGCGCGGCGGCGGCCGAGCTCGCCCCTTTCGATGGTGGCGACGCCGGCCGAGTCGTAGCCGCGATATTCAAGCCGCTTCAGCGCATCGACGATGAGCGGCGCGACTTGGCTTCGGCCAACGATTCCAACGATACCGCACATGGCGATTGCCCCCGATTCCCAGCAGAAAACCCAGCGCTATCTATGGATTGCCGGCCTGCCGTAAAAGTCACTTTGCGTTTCGTTCCATGTCACCGGGAACGGTTTTGTACCATTGGACATTCTCAGATCGCCCTTGCAATCCGGTTACCGCAAACGCTCGTCTTGTCGCTTAGACGGTTTGGCGGCGTTCATCACCATGTAAACATTTGTGGCCGGAGCATGTCATCGTTCGAACGACAAACGCCACGCCACAGTTGGCAAAGGCCCGTATGGCGAACGCTCCTTGGGGGCATTGCCTCGACTCGAGTTGGGCAGTTTATTTAACCTATGAGCAAAGCGACGAATACCGTAACGCTGTGGCGGCCGGTCGGACCGCAGGAGTTGACGCTGATCAAGGCTTCGGGCATGCGCGAATTTCCGCCGCGCCTGCCCGATCAGCCGATTTTCTATCCGGTGCTCACTGAAGCCTATGCTGTCCAGATCGCCCGCGACTGGAACGTGCAGGCGAGCGGTTCCGGCTTCGTCACGCGGTTTGAGGTCCTGAAAAGCTTCCTCGACGGCTATCGCGTCGAGCACGCCGGCAGCAGGGCGCATCTCGAATATTGGATACCCGCCGAAGACCTGCCTCAATTCAACAAGGCAATCGTCGGCGAGATCGTGGTAACGGCTGCTTTCGGCAAAATCACCGAAAGCACCACCTGAAACGCTATTCCGCCGCAGCCTTCTTCTTCGCCGCAGCGGCGGAAGCGAAGCGCTCGCGCAACTCCTTGCCCTTGCCGGGAACCGTCTTCTGGCGGGCGCGGCCGAAGGCCAGCGCGTCGTCGGGCACGCTTTCGGTGATCACGCTGCCGGAGGCGATATAGCCGCCCTTGCCGATCGAGACCGGCGCCACCAGCGAGGAATTCGAACCGACAAAGGCCCCCTCGCCGATATCGGTGAAGAATTTCGAGTAGCCGTCATAATTGCAGGTGATGGTGCCGGCGCCGATATTGGCTGCCGCACCCACGCGCGCATCGCCGATATAGGTCAGGTGGTTGACCTTGGCGCCCTCCTCGATCGTCGCCTGCTTGACCTCGCAGAAATTGCCGACCTTTGCCTTGTTTCGAAGATCCGCGCCGGGCCGCAGTCGGGCGAACGGCCCGACATCGCAATTTGAGGCGATCGTTGCGCCCTCGATATGGCTGAAAGCATGGATCTTGACGCCCGATGCGATCTTAACGCCCGGCCCGAACCAGACATTCGGCTCGACGATCGTATCGGTGCCGATCTCGGTATCGTGCGAGAAATAGACGGTTTCGGGCGCGATCAGCGTAACTCCTGACAGCATCGCCTCGCGCCGCCGGCGCGTCTGCCAGATGGCTTCCGCCTCGGCGAGTTCGGCCCGGTTGTTGATGCCGAGCGCGCTTTCGAAACTCGCTTCCGTCGCTACCACGTCGAGCCCTTCCGCGCCGGCGATCTCGACGATGTCGGTGAGATAAAATTCGCCCTTGGCGTTCTTGTTGCCGACCTTGTCGAGCAGCCGCAGCGCATGCTTGGCCGCAACCGCCATCATGCCGGCATTGCAGAAGCCGATCTTTTTCTCTTCCTCCGAGCAGTCCTTCTCCTCGCGGATGGCGATGAGATGACCGCCCTTTTCGATCAACCGGCCGTAGCCGGTCGGGCTTGGCGGACGGAAGCCGATGACCGCGACGGCGGCACCCTCCGCCAGCTTCTGCCGCGCGGCGGCCAACGCCTGCGCATCGATTAGCGGCGTGTCGCCGAACATCACGAGAATATCGTCATAACCCTTTGATATTGCTTCACGCGCCGCGAGGACCGCATGCGCGGTGCCGAGCCGCTTGTCCTGCACGAAAGTCTCCGCCTTTGGCGCAAATTTCTGCACCGCCTTGCGCATCTCGTCTGCGCCGTGGCCGATCACGAGCGCCACGCCGGTCGCACCGGCACCCTCAGCGGCTTTCACGACGTGAGCCACCATCGGCAGGCCGGCAATGGCATGCAGCACCTTGGGCATCGCGCTTTTCATGCGGGTGCCTTCGCCGGCGGCAAGGATGACAGACAGGCAGGATCTCTGGCTCATGGATGGGCAACCGTATGAAAAAGGTTTGAATCAACGCATATTAACAGCGTAGGCCATGCTGCACCAATGCGGTTAAATTCCGGTGAGATGGCAAAGCCAACTCTCCAAGTGCGAACGTCGGGTGTGATGCCCGATACAAAAGCACCGCCACGGTGGCGTCAGCCGGTTACACAGGTCAGGAAATATCCCCGGCCTGCTGGGGGTGCTGCGTCGCAAGCGGGATGGCGAAATCTCGTGAAGGCAAGGTCGAGCTGCATTTTCCGTTCCACATCGGCGACGGGCGGAGACTGGGAGAGATGGATACCATGCGCGTGGCGCGTCTGGAAGTTGGCGGGACATGGACGCGGAGCGGCACGCGTGCAGGCGCTTGGCCGAGCGGTGCGATGACCGTGCGGCGCCACCTCGCTGCGATCCTGGCTTGCGACGTGGTCGGTTATTCGCGCCTGATGGAGCGCGACGAGCGCTGCACGCTCGAGCGGCTGAAGATCTACCGCAAGGACCTCCTCGAACCGCTGGTCTCCGAGCATCAGGGTCGGATCGTCAAGCTCACCGGCGACGGCATGCTGTGCGAATTCGCGAGCGTCGTCAACGCGGTGACCTCGGCGATGGCGATCCAGCGGACCCTGGCAGAACGCGAGGCGGAGACCCCCGAGGAAGAGAGGATTCGCTTCCGCATCGGCGTCAATCTCGGCGACGTGGTTTGCGAGGAGGACGGCGACCTCTACGGCGACGGGGTCAACATCGCCGCCCGCCTCGAAAGCGTCGCCGATCCCGGCACCGTTGTCGTCTCGGGCACCGCCTACGACCACCTTCAGGGCAAGCTCGACTGCGGCTTCACGCCGCTCGGCGAGCTGCGCCTCAAGAACATCGAGCGGCCCGTGCGCGCCTACCGCGTCGAGTCCGACGCCAGCGCTGCCCCGCCTCCCCTGCCCGAGAAACCCTCGATCGCGGTTCTGCCTTTCACCAACATGAGCGGCGACCCCGATCAGGAATACTTCGCCGACGGGCTGGTGGAGGACATCATCACGGGATTGAGCCGAGTGAACTCCTTCTTCGTGATCGCCCGCAACTCGTCCTTCACCTACAAGGGCCGGGCGGTGGACCTGCGCCAGGTCGGGCGCGAGCTGGGCGTCCGCTACGTGCTCGAAGGCAGCATCCGCAGGGCAGGATCGCGGGTGCGTATCAGTGGGCAGTTGGTGGACGCGATCAGCGGACACCATGTCTGGGCCGACCGCTTCGAGGGCGATATGTGCGACATCTTCGACCTGCAGGACAAGGTGACCGAGAGCGTCGTCGGCGCTGTCGAGCCGAGCATCCGGCTGGAGGAAATCAAGCAGGCGCGCATGAAGCCGACCGACTACATGAGCGCCTACGACCTCTACCTTCGCGCGCTGCCGCGCTTCTACAGCATGACGCGCGAAGGCTTTGCCGACGTGCGTCGGCTCACCAACGAGGCGCTTAGCATCGACCCCGGCTTCAACTTGGCGAAGGCACTCGGCGCCTATATCCGCAGCATATCCGTGAGCCAGTGCTGGCACGAGCCCGAGGATACCCGGGTCGCCACGCGCATGGCGCGCGAGGTACTGGCGGAAGCGCGCGACGACCCCACGAGCCTGCGCTTCGCCGCGCAGGTGATCGCCTACAGCGCGAAGGACTACGAGATGGCGCTGGCCACGATCGAACGATCCCTGCTGCTCAATCCCAATTCGGCGCAGGGCCATACGAGCTGCGGTTGGGTCAACGCACATTCCGGCCGCCCGCTCGTCGCGATCGAGCACTTTCACAGGGCAATGCGGCTGAGCCCGGTCGACCCCGAGAAGGGCATCGCGCTCTCGGGCATCGGGATGAGCTACCTGATGCTCGAGCGCTACGAGGAAGCGCTGGCATGGGGAGAACGCGCGCTGCAGGAGATGCCGAACTACGGCTCCTCGCACCGGGTGGTGATTATGGCGCTGGTCAAACTCAACCGGCTGGAGGAGGCGCGGGCGGCGGCGCGGCGGCTGATGGAGGCGTTCCCGACCTACACGCTCACCCTGCAGAGACAGATCAACCCATGGCAGGACAAGGTGTTCGGCGAGCGTTACGTCGAGGCGCTGGGCATCTCCGGCGTGCAGGAGTGATCGTCGCGGCGGAAATTCCGGTGAGACGGCGGAGCAGGTGACTCGATGGGTTGTCTGAACATAGTGGTCGCCCCAGGTCTCCATAGCAAATTATGGAACACGAGATAGAGGGCACAGGACCCTTCGATGCTGATCTCTACAACGGGTTCACAGCTCGACTCTCTGCCAGCAACTAAACTACCCCAGCCTTCCCAGCACCGGGAAATTCTCCAAGAGCCAATAGGACGCGCTCTGCACGCCGCCGGTGAGGAAAAACACACCGGCGACGACCAGCAGCGCGCCGATTGCCTTCTCGACGCGACCGAGATGGACGCGGAATTTGCCGAGGAAGCGCATGAAGGCGCCGGAAAACAGCGCTGCGATCAGGAACGGGATGCCGAGGCCCAGCGAATAGGCGGCAAGCAGCAGCGCGCCCTCGCCAACGGTCTCGCGCCCGCCGGCCAAAGTCAGGATCGGCCCCAGCACCGGGCCGATGCAAGGCGTCCAGCCGAAGGCGAAGGCCAGCCCCATGACATAGGCCGCGATCATGCTGGCCGGCTTGCCCTGCGACTGGAAGCGCGCCTCGCGCGACAAAAGCGGAATGCGCAGGACGCCAAGGAAGTTCAGGCCCATGATGATGATCAGCACGCCCGCCGCCATCGCCAGCGGTTCCTGCCAGACGCGCAGCAGGCGGCCGATGGTCGAGGCGCCAGCCCCAAGCGCCACGAAGACGGTGGAAAAGCCGAGCACGAAGGCCACGGAAGCATAAAGCAGCGCGCCGCGCGCGCCTTCCTTTGCGGTCACGCTTTGATTGCCGCGGAAATCATCGACCGAAACACCGGCCATGTAGCAGAGATAGGGCGGCACCAGCGGCAGCACGCAAGGCGACAGGAACGAGATCGCCCCTGCCCCGACCGCGCTGACATAGCCGATGTCCAATGCCATCCAATGAGTCCCGATTGTGCTGGCGTCGATATAGCGATGCGGGCACGCCCGTGCCAATCACCATTGTGTGGCACGTCGCCGCTTTGCCGCAGGAGAGACAGGCATCCCAACGCGTTGACCGAACAAGCGCGCGATAGCCGCCCGCCCGGTTCGAGGCGCGCATACATCCATCCCCAAAAAATGTGATCTTTGCCATACACTCTAAGAGTGTATCGTCCGCGGCCGCTTCCCAAATTGGCCGCTTCCCCTTGACCGATGGCAAAAGCACGGCCATGTGAGCGACGAAAAGAGTGGGATTTCGTCGTGCGTCGCGGAGTTCTTCCGCCACCTCACAGCTGATTAAGAGACCTCATGGACGTCGTCGTCGTCGAATCGCCGGCCAAGGCGAAGACAATCAACAAATATTTGGGCAAGAACTATAAGGTTCTGGCCTCGTTCGGCCATGTTCGCGATCTGCCGGCCAAGGACGGCTCGGTGCGGCCCGACGAGGACTTCGCCATGTCCTGGTCGGTCGACACCGCGTCGGGCAAGCGCCTCGCCGACATCGCCAAGGCGGTCAAGGATGCCGACGGGCTGATCCTCGCCACCGACCCAGATCGCGAGGGCGAGGCGATTTCCTGGCACGTGCTCGAAGTCCTGAAGCAGAAGCGCGCGCTGAAGGACAAGCCGGTCAGCCGCGTCGTCTTCAACGCCATCACCAAGGCCTCGGTGCTGGATGCCATGGCCAATCCGCGCCAGATCGACGCGCCGCTTGTCGACGCCTATCTTGCCCGCCGCGCGCTCGATTATCTCGTCGGCTTCACGCTTTCGCCGGTGCTGTGGCGCAAGCTGCCGGGCGCCCGCTCCGCCGGCCGCGTGCAGTCGGTGGCGTTGCGCCTGGTCTGCGATCGCGAATCCGAGATCGAGCGCTTCATCCGCGAGGAATACTGGCAGATTGCAGCCATCCTCGGCACGCCGCGCAACGACAGTTTCGAGGCGCGGCTGACCGCGTTTGCCGGCAAGAAACTGCAAAAACTCGACATCGCCACCAAGGTTCAGGCCGACGACATCAAGGCGATGCTCGAAGGCGCGACCTTCAAGGCATTGTCGGTCGAGGCCAAGCCCACCAAGCGCAATCCCGGCCCGCCCTTCACCACCTCGACGCTGCAGCAGGCCGCCTCGTCAGGCCTCGGTTTTTCGGCCACGCGCACCATGCAGGTCGCGCAAAAACTCTATGAAGGCATGGACATCGGCGGCGAGACTGCCGGCCTCATCACCTATATGCGTACCGACGGCGTGCAGATGGCGCCTGAGGCGATCGAGGCTGCCCGCAGCGCCATAGTCAGCGAGTTCGGCGCCAAATACCTGCCGGAGAAGCCGCGTTTCTACACCACCAAGGCCAAGAACGCCCAGGAAGCCCACGAGGCGATCCGCCCGACCGATTTCAAGCGCACGCCGGCTTCCGTTCGGCAATATCTCGATGCCGACCAGGCCCGGCTTTACGAGCTGATCTGGAAGCGCGCCATCGCCAGCCAGATGCAGCCGGCCGAGATCGAACGCACCACGGTCGAGATCGAGGCGGTCAACGGCGCCCGCACCGCGGAGCTGCGCGCGATCGGCTCGGTCGTCCGCTTCGATGGCTTCATCGCCGCGTATACCGACCAGAGGGACGAGGACGCGGAGGACGAGGAGAGCCGCCGCCTGCCCGAGATCCGCTCCGGCGAGCAGCTTGCCCGTCAGGCGATCAACGCGACCCAGCACACCACCGAGCCGCCGCCGCGCTACTCCGAGGCGTCGCTGATCAAGAAGCTGGAAGAGCTGGGCATTGGCCGTCCCTCGACCTACACCGCGATCCTGAAGACACTCGAGGACCGCGACTACGTCACCATCGACCGTCGCAAGCTCGTGCCGCAGGCCAAGGGCAGGCTGCTCTCGGCCTTTCTCGAAAGCTTCTTCGAGCGCTATGTCGAATATGACTTCACCGCCTCGCTCGAGGAGAAGCTCGACGAGATTTCCGACGGCAAGCTCGCCTGGAAGGACGTGCTGCGCGACTTCTGGAAGGATTTCTCCGGCGCCGTCGACGACATCAAGGAACTGCGCGTCGCCGACGTGCTCGATGCGCTCAATGAAGAACTCGCGCCGCTGGTCTTCCCGGAGCGTGAGGACGGTTCCAATCCGCGCATCTGCCCGAAATGCGGCACCGGCAACCTGTCGCTGAAGCTCGGCAAGTTCGGCGCCTTCGTCGGTTGCTCGAACTATCCTGAATGCTCCTACACCCGCCAGCTGGGCGACGCCGCCAATCCCAATGGCGAGAACGGCAATGGCGAGGACGGCGTCAAGCTGCTCGGCAAGGATCCTTACACCGCCGAGGAAATTACCCTGCGCAGTGGCCGTTTCGGCCCCTATATCCAGCGCGGCGAAGGCAAGGAGGCCAAGCGCTCCAGCCTGCCCAAGGGCTGGACGCCCGACTCGATCGACCACGAGAAGGCGCTGGCGCTGCTGGGTCTGCCGCGCGATGTCGGCAAGCATCCCGAAACCGGCAAGATGATCTCGGCCGGCCTCGGACGCTACGGCCCGTTCGTGCTGCATGACGGCACCTATGCCAATCTGGAAAGCATCGAGGACGTGTTCTCGATCGGCCTGAACCGCGCCGTTTCGGTGATCGCCGAGAAGCAGCAGAAGGGCAAGGGTGGCCGCAACGGCGCCACGCCGGCGGCGCTCAAGGAATTGGGCGATCATCCCGACGGCGGCGGTAAGATCGTCGTTCGCGACGGCAAATATGGTCCGTACGTCAACTACGGCAAGGTCAATGCGACGCTGCCAAAAGGCAAGGATCCGCAATCGGTGACGATGGAAGAAGCGCTCGCCCTGATTGCAGAGAAGGAAGCCAAGGGCGGAGGCGGCAAGAAGCCCTTCCGCCGGGCAGCGAAGAAGGGATAGCAGGACGTGGCGCGCAGGATCTCCGGAAGAAGCCACGGCGATCCGCGCAACGCCGACACCAGGGCCAAGGTCAAGGACGACTATCGTCCGTCGCGTGACGAGGTCCTGCGCTACATCGCCGAAAATCCCGATCGCTCCGGCAAGCGCGAGATCGCCAAGGCCTTCGCGCTGCGCGGCGAGGACCGCATCTGGCTGAAAGACCTGCTGCGAGACCTTCAGGATGAAGGCCTCCTCAACAAGGAGCGCAAGCGCCTCACCCGCGCGGGCGCCGTGCCTCATGTCGCGGTGCTCGACATTTTCGGCCGCGACGATGACGGCGCACTTCTGGCGAACCCGAGCGAATATACCGGCGCCGGCTCGCCCCCCGTCATCGCTATCCGCATCTCGCGCGCCGCCGGCGGCCCGGTCCCCGGCATTGGCGACCGCGTGCTTGCCAAGACTTTCCCGACCGACGATCCGTCAGGCCCTGCCTATACCGGGCGGGTGATGAAGATCTTCGAGAAGCGCAGCGACGCCGTGCTCGGCGTCTTCCGCGTGCTGAAGGATGGAACGTTCCGCATCGAGCCGGTCGAACGGCGCCAGCCGGAACTGATCGTCGACAAGGAATTCCAGAACGGCGCCAGAAATGGCGATCTGGTGGAGGTGGAGCCGGCGCGGGCATCCCGTTACGGACTGCCCCGGGCAAAGGTGCTGGCGGTGCTGGGCTCGCTGAGCAGCGAGAAGGCGGTCTCGACGATCGCCATCCACGCCCACGACATTCCCCATGTCTTTCCTGCGGACGTGATTGCCGAGGCCGAAGCGGTGAAGCCGGCGACGCTCGATCACCGCGAGGACTGGCGCAGTCTGCCGCTGGTGACCATCGATCCGGCCGATGCCAAGGACCATGACGACGCGGTCTTCGCCACGCCCGACACGGACGAGAAGAATCCCGGCGGCGTTATCATCACCGTGGCGATCGCCGATGTCGCAACCTATGTCCGCTACGGCACGCCGCTCGACCGCGAAGCCCTGAAGCGCGGCAATTCGGTCTATTTTCCGGACCGCGTCGTGCCGATGCTTCCTGAACGCATCTCCAACGATCTCTGCTCGCTGCGCGAGGGCGAAGACAGGCCGGCAATCGCCGTGCGCATGACCTTCTCCTCGGAAGGCCGCAAACTCAGGCATTCCTTCCACCGCGTCATGATGAAGTCGGCCGCCAAGCTCGCCTACCCGCAGGCGCAGGCCGCGATCGATGGCGCGCCCTACGACAAGACACGGCCGATCCTCGACAGCGCTTTGAAGCCGTTATGGGACGCCTACGCCGTGCTCAGGCGCGGCCGCCAGTCCCGACAGCCGCTTGAGCTCGACCTGCCCGAGCGCAAGATCCTGCTGAAGCCCGACGGCACAGTCGACCGCGTCGTCGTGCCGGAGCGCCTCGACGCGCATAAGCTCATCGAGGAATTCATGATCCTGGCCAATGTCGCGGCCGCCGAGACATTGGAGGGCAAGAAAGAGCCGCTCGTCTACCGCATCCATGACGCGCCGTCGCTCGCCAAGCAGGAATCGCTACGCGAGTTCCTAGCAACGCTTAGCCTGTCCTTGGCGCGCGGCGCGCAGATGCGGCCGAGCCAGTTCAACGGCATTCTGGAGCGGGTGCGCGGCGCCGACAACGAGGCGCTGGTCAACGAAGTGGTGCTGCGCTCGCAGAGCCAGGCGGAGTACTCGCCGAAGAACATCGGCCATTTCGGCCTCAACCTCAGGCGCTACGCCCATTTCACCTCGCCGATCCGCCGCTACGCCGATCTGATCGTGCACCGCGGGCTGATCGCGGCGCTTGGCCTCGGGCCCGGCGGCCTGGCGCAGCAGGAGGCGGACCGGCTGGAAGAGGTCGCCGCGCTGATCTCGGCGACCGAGCGTCGCGCCATGGCGGCCGAGCGCGATACGGTCGACCGGCTGATTGCCGCCTATCTCGCCGAGCGCGTCAACGACACGTTCGACGCGCGCATCTCCGGCGTCACCAAGGCGGGACTCTTTGTCCAATTGCCGCAGTATGGCGCCGACGGCTTTATTCCGGTGTCAACTCTGGGCGGCGACTACTATATCTACGACGAAACCGCCCGATCGCTGTTCGGTGAACGCACCGGCAAGGGCTATCAGCTTGCCGATCGTGTCGAAGTTCGGCTGGTCGAGGTCGCGCCAATGGCCGGTGCGATGCGTTTCGAGATGCTGACCGACCCGAAGCCTCTGCCCGGCTCGAGGCGGTCGTTCCACAAGGCCAAGGGCCGCGCCCGCGCGTCGCAATCGCGCGTCGGTCCGCGCGGCAGGAGACGATAATGCCAGGTAACTTCCAAGTGCAAGAACAGGTCTTCGGCGGCGAGCATCATTCGGGCCGCGTCGCGCGTCCGCTGTGGACGGCGATCAAGCGCGGGATACTCGGCCGCTGCCCGCATTGCGGCAAGGGAAAGCTGTTCCGCGCTTTCGTGAAGCCCGTGGACAAGTGCGAGGTCTGCGGCGAGGAGCTGCACCACCATCGCGCGGACGACCTGCCCGCCTATCTGGTCATCGTCATCGTCGGTCACATCGTCGTTGGCGGCTTCATGGCCGTCGAGGCCGCGTCGACGCTGTCGACCTGGCAGCACGCGCTGATCTGGGTTCCGCTGACCATTATTCTGGCCGTCGCACTGCTGCAGCCGGTCAAGGGCGCTGTCATCGGCCTGCAATGGGCGCTTTATATGCACGGCTTCGGCGACGAGAAGGACGAATTCGAGAGCCATTAATTAAGCCAGGCCGCACCGCGGTCGGCCCTGGTGCAAAGGCCGCGACGCGCAAGCCACTTTCGCATCAAGGAAGTTTCCGCTAGGTCGAGCGCATGGAAGGAATGACCAAGGCGGATGTCGACAAGCTCGATAAGGCCCTGGCCGTGCGCAGCGGCCGGGCGCTGCGTCCGCGTGATGCCGCGACCCTCATTCTGCTCGATCGCCGGGACAAGGACGTCTTGGTGCTGATGGGCCGGCGTCATGCCGGGCACGCCTTCATGCCCGGAAAATTCGTCTTCCCCGGCGGCCGCACCGATCCCGCCGACAGCCGCGTTCCCGTCGCTGCCCCTCTGGGTGGTGAGGAAGAAGGCAAGCTGGCCGCAGGCCCCGGCCGTGCCAGCGCGGCGCGGGCCCGCGCAATCGCCCTGTCGGCGATTCGCGAAACCTATGAGGAAGCCGGCCTGCTGATCGGCCGCAAGGGCACCTTCTCGACCGCAAAGCGCGACTGGCAGGGTTTCGCCGAACACGGCGTGATCCCCTCGCTGGACGCGCTCCGCTTCGTCGCCCGCGCCATCACTCCGCCCAATCGCGTACGCCGTTTCGATACGCGTTTTTTCAGCGCCTGGCGCCACGACGTTGCCGTGGAATTACCCGGCGGCGGTCCGACGAACGAACTCGAAGAACTCGTCTGGCTGCCGCTTGCCGATGCCCGCAAGGCCGACATCCCCGACATCACCGGCATGGTTCTGGAAGAACTGGAAAGTCGGCTTGCCGAAGATCCACTGCTGCGGCCGGGGGGCGCCGTGCCGTTCTTCCGGCTCGTCCGCAACCGCTTCGTCCGCGAAGTCCTTTAGAAGCAGAGCATTTTGATCTCATGACGGTCGATACCCAACAACAGGGCGACGAACGCGTACACTGGCTGCCGATGGTCGCGGCGATCTCCTCGATCAGCGTCGTCGGCATCGCCATAGGCTTGGGCATGCCGCTGCTCAGCGTCATTCTGGAAAGCCGCGGCCATTCCGCTTCGATGATCGGTCTCAACACCGCTGTCGCCGGTCTCGCCTCGATTGCCGGCGCGCCGCTCGCTACGCCGCTTGCCATGCGGCTCGGCGTCGCCTGGACCATGCTGTTGATGATTGCCATCGGCGCGCTCGCCTTCGTCGGCTTCCATTTCGCGCCGGACTTCTGGATGTGGTTTCCGCTCCGCGTCGCCCTGCATATCTCGCTGACGGTGCTGTTCATCCTGTCGGAATTCTGGATCAGCACCTCCGCCCCACCGAACCGGCGCGGCCTTGTGCTTGGCATCTACGCCACCGTGCTGTCGCTCGGGTTCGCCGCCGGACCATGGCTGTTCGCCCATCTCGGCAGCACGGGCTTCCTGCCGTTCGGCGTCACCATAGCGCTGGTGACGCTTGCCGCCATTCCGGTGCTTGCGGCCCGCAACGAGAGCCCGAGCATCGTCGCCGACAGCGAAACCAGCCACTTCCTGCGCTACATCTGGCTGGTGCCGACCGCGACCTTCGCCGTGCTTGTTTTCGGCGCCGTCGAGACCGGCGGTTTCTCGCTCTTCCCCGTCTATGGCAGCCGTATCGGCTATTCGGAAGCCGACGCCGCGCTGCTTCTGACAATGATCGGGCTCGGCAATGTGCTTCTGCAGATCCCGATCGGCATGATCAGCGACCGCGTTTCCGACCGCCGCTACCTGCTGCTGGCCTGCGCCACGGTCGGGCTCATCGGCACGGTCTTCATGCCGTTCTTCGCACAGAACTGGCATCTGATGGCGGCCCTCCTGTTCGTCTGGGGCGGCGTCGTCGCCGCCATGTACACGATCGGCCTTGCCCATCTCGGCTCGCAGCTGTCCGGCCATGAGTTGGCATCGGCCAATGCTGCCTTCGTGCTCTGCTATGGTGTTGGCATGGTGCTGGGTCCGCAGGCGATCGGCATCGGCATGGATGCCTTCGGCCCATCCGGCTTCGGCTGGTCGCTGGCCTTCTTCTTCGCCGCCTACATGGCTCTGATCCTGGTCAGGCTGGTGCGCAAGATTCTCTAGGCGATGCCGCTGAAGCGTCGGGCATCCTGACATCACCGTGTCAGCAGCACCCCTGTTATAACCTGCCTCCGACGCGAGGTAGGAGAATTGCGATGGTCGACAGCGGCTTTGAAACCAGATCCCTCAGGATGGAACTGCTTCTGCTCGTCACATTCCAAGCGCCGGCCGCCGATGTCGAGCGCATCATGGAGGCCGTGGTGGCGATCACGCCGCTGCGCATGGGCAAGTATGACGCCAACGCCTATCAGTCGGCGCAAGGCATCGAGCGCTACCGGCCGCTCGAAGGCGCCGCGGCCGGCGCTGAGACCGAACTGCGCCGGCGACCCGGCACCGTCGAAGTGTCGTTCGAGATCGCCGACGACCAGGCGCTCGCCGCTCGTGTCGTCGAGGCGATATTCCAAGCCCATTCCTATCAGGAGCCCGTCATCCGCATCCAGCCACTGCTCGCCAGCCGTTCCAAGGGTCTTGACGACCGCGCCAATCCGAACCGCTGGTGGAACACCACGGGCGACTGGAAAAAGGCGGGGCAATTGGTCGAGCATAACGCTTGAGACGTGGACACGGGCCATGCCGAAATGAGGCGAAGAAGGCGCTCGGGCTTGACTTTCCGGGCGCGTTCTTTATGTGTCGCGCCAAGTTTCCCGCGTCCGGGTGTTTTCCCCGTGCTTCAGCGGCCAAAACTCCACGAACATTAACGGACGAAAATCATGGCCAAAGCCGCAAACATCAAGATCAAACTTCTGTCGACCGCCGACACCGGGTTCTTCTACGTCACCAGCAAGAACAGCCGTACCAAGACGGACAAGCTCTCGTTCCGCAAGTACGATCCGGTCGCCAAGAAGCACGTCGAGTTCAAGGAAACCAAGATCAAGTAATCTGGTTATCCCGAGAAATCGAAACGCCGCCCTCTGGGCGGCGTTTTTGTTTTAGGAAGGACCGGACGACAAAGGAGCCGTGCCACGATCAAGCACGGCGGTTCCGATGTCGGTTTTGAGAAAAGGGGGCCGGTCGGCGGTTGGCAGCGGTACGAGGAGGCCACTATGTGCCAGCGCCGGCCGGCCGACCCCACGGACCCAGGAGATGCGGCGGACCTGAGCATCATGGGGTATTTTTGGATCGAGCCGGCTACTCTACCCTCGCGCCGGCCTTGTCTTCTGTCTATGCGTCGCAGATTTGCGCAAGACCTCATAAAAATCAACCATTTCTTAACCACCGCTCACGAATCGCTTGGGTTAAGGTAAATTCGTAACCCTGTTGCAGCGCTGGAGAATCGTCGCCTTTATGCCGAGCACGTCTCCCGAAAGTGGAAACCGGATTCGGGATAAAGACAGGCGCGTGCGGGGTCTGAAAGATCGCGACGCGTCTTAGGCAGCCTTGGCGACCACCCTGTTGCGGCCGCCGCTTTTGGCCTCATAGAGCGCCAGGTCGGCGCGCTTCATCAGCGCAGCGACGCTGTCGGTCCCCTTCAGGAGCGACGACACGCCGACACTGACCGTGACCTCGATCGCCTTGCCGTCGGCACCGATGGCAAAAGCTGCCTGCGCGATCTCGGCGCGAATGCGTTCGGCCACCTTCTCGGCGACCGCGCCGTCGGTGTCCGGCATAACCACGACGAACTCCTCGCCGCCGAAGCGGCAGGCGAGATCGATGCCGCGCACATTCTTGCGCAGCCGCCGGGCGAACTCGCGCAGAACGTCGTCACCGCCGTCATGGCCATGGGTATCGTTGATCGACTTGAAGCGATCGAGATCGGTGATCATCACCGACAAGGGCCGCCGCCGCGCCACGGCGCGATCGAACAGTGTCTGCAGATGGCTGTCGAGGTAGCGGCGGTTGTGCAGCCCGGTCAGCCCGTCGATGACCGCCATCTCGATCGTTTGGACGACACTGGCGCGCAACTGATCGTTGTAGCGCTTGCGCCGCACCTGTGTGCGCAGGCGCGCCGTCAGCTCATGCTGGTCGATCGGCCGGATCAGGTAGTCATTGATGCCAAGTTCCAGACCACGCAGGATGCGGCCCTCCTCCCCCTCGTCTGCGAGCAGCATGATCGGCAGGAAGCGGGTGCGGTCGAGCGAACGCAGCTGCGAGCAGAGTCTCAGCGCATCGAAGTCGGAGAAGGCAGTCGAGATCAGCACGCATTCATACGCCGTCTCGGCCGCCTGGAAGAACCCCGCATTCGGGTCGGTCGCGACATCGAGCTCGGCGGTGTTGCGCAGCATCTTCTGGATGCGTTCGACGGAAGTTTTGCGCTCGTCGATGAGCAGCACCCGCGGCTTGGAGTCTTCGGTCGCAAAATCGCGGCTCAGAAGTTCCTCGATGCCGATATTGCGCGTGGTCGAGGCGCGCAGCCTGAGCTCGTCGGTCAGCGACTTCAGCCTGACCAGGCTCTTGACGCGTGTCATCAGCTGCAGGTCGTTGACGGGCTTGGTCAGGAAATCGTCAGCACCCGCCTCGAGGCCGCGTACCCGGTCCGACACCTGGTCGAGCGCGGTGATCATCACGACAGGGATATGCGAGGTCGCCGGATCGCTCTTCAGGCGCTTGCAGACCTCGAACCCGTCCATGTCCGGCATCATCACGTCGAGCAGCACGACGTCGACCTTGCCGTTCTCGCAGGTCTCGATCGCATCGGGGCCGTTATTGGCCGTCAGCACCTCGAAATACTCGGCAAGCAGCCGAACCTCCAGCAGCCGCACATTGGCGGGGATATCGTCGACGACGAGGATCCGCGCGGTCATCTCAAAACTCCGGTTCTGCTGGTCTCGGGCATCAGGCGTCGCCCAGATAGGATTTGATCGTCTCGATGAAGCGCGGCACCGAGATCGGCTTGGAAATATAGGCCTCGCAGCCGCCCTGGCGGATGCGCTCCTCATCGCCCTTCATGGCGAAGGCGGTGACGGCGATAACGGGGATCGAATGCAATTCGTCGTCTTCCTTCAGCCATTTGGTCACCTCCAGGCCGGACACTTCCGGCAGCTGGATGTCCATCAGGATGAGGTCCGGCCGGTGCTGGCGCGCGAGGTCGAGCGCCTCCAGGCCATTGCGCGTGCGAACCGTTTCGTAACCGCTGGCTTCGATGAGGTCCCGAAAGAGCTTCATGTTAAGCTCATTGTCCTCGACGATCATCACCTTCTTAGCCATCAGTTTCCCGTCCCGACCGCCCTCGAAGCCGAAGGCCGTCGCAATGCGTCCCCTTCGGACCGCACCCAACCCATTTCCACTCTAGCCCAATATGATTGACGAAACGGAAACCGGAGGTTGGAAAGCTGCACCAATTCCACCTTCGGACGTTGCATGGGAAAGAGCGGAGGCTTGCCGCAAGCGACGCTTGCCGTTACTGCGGAAGGAGACTCGAAAAAATCCACCATTGCAAAGGTAACGATGGCGAACGCAGCGTCAATGCGCGAGGAAGCGGAAACCATTGCCGTCAAGGCCCTGGCCTTCGTCGCCGGCGACCCGGAGCTTCTGCCCCGCTTTCTGGCGATCACCGGCATCGAGGCGAACTCGATCCGCAGGGCCGCAGCTGAGCCGGGCTTCCTTGCCGGCGTTCTGCAATTCATCCTGGCACACGAGCCGACGCTTCTGCGCTTCGCCGAGGAAACCGGCACGCCGCCAGCCGCCGTCGGCAAGGCGCTGCGCGCCCTTCCGCTCGGCGACGACGATCACGAGCGCTCGACATGAGCGACGATCCCGAGACGGCGCGGCAGATCGAAGAGCTTGCCGCCGACAATCGGCCGCTGCTGGTGCTCGACGTCGACGATGTCGTGCTCGAATTCGTCCGGCCCTTCCCGCATTTCCTGAAGTCGCGCGGCTTCGGGTTGACGCTGGCTTCCTTCCGCCTCACCGGCAACATCGCCGAGACGGCGAGCGGGCGGCTGATCGAGCAGCCGGAAGTGACGGCGCTGCTCGGCGATTTCTTCGACGCCCAGGCGGACTGGCAAAGCATCGCAGAGGGTGCGGCGGACGCGCTGGCGATGCTCGGCCGAAGCGCCGAGATCGTCCTGCTGACTGCCATGCCGCACAAGCACCGCGCCGTGCGCCGTGCGCATCTCGATGCGCTGGGGCTCAATTACCCGCTGCTGACGACGGAAATGGCCAAGGGACCCGCCATCGCGAAACTGCGCGGCGTCGGGGGCCGGCCTGTCGCCTTCGTCGACGACCAGCCTTCCAACCTGGTTTCGGCGCGCAACTCCGTGGCGGATGTCCATCTCTTCCATTTGATGGCTGACAACTCGCTGCGCGCCTTCCTGCCACCGACGCCGGAAGACATTATCTCGGTCGACGACTGGCGCGATGCGACGCCAAAGATCGCGGCCGCGCTCGGGCTTTAACCCAAGCACTCAGGGCTTCAGCTTCGCTCCGGCCCCACCATTGTCGCCGCCGTCCGAATCGTCTCCGCCGGTGGAATCATCCGTTCCGTCCGCGCCGTCATCGCCTGAGTTGTCATCCTGACCGGCGCTGTCGTCCTGGGCGGCGTCCGGTCCCTTCAGCATCGCGCCGTTGACCGTGACTGATCCATCGGCCTTGGTGTTGATCGTCCACTCCAGCCGGCCATCCGGCAGCGTCTTGCCAAAGCCTTTGACGGCCAGGGCAAAGGGGAAGGCCTGCGCCATCTGCTCATCGCTTTTGGCGGCTTCCTTCAAGGCATCGACGATCTTGTCATAGCCGGCGACATCGACGGTCACGCTCGCATCGGGTTTCTCGCCGGGAAAGGTCATCTCGCCTTCCAGCGCAACTTCGATGGCGCCGTTCTTCACCGTGCTGTGCGCGATCACGACCTTCGGATTCTTGGCCTTGAAATCGGCGACCAAAGCTTTGCCGAATTCATCCGACAGCGGCGGATTCTTATTGAGATCAAAGCCTTCGATCGCCTTTTTCGCCATCGTATCGAGATCGATATTGGCGCCGCCGAAATGCAGGTCGATGTCGGTGGGCAGCAATGGGGTGGTCCATTCCGGCAGGGTCTGATGCGGGATCGTCAGACCGGCAGCCTTGATCGCGTAATCGACCTTGCCGTTCTGGGAGATGCCGTCCATGCCGAATGCGGTGCTGAATTGCGTGGCGCCGAACTTGCCGACAGGGCTGTCGACCTCGAAATTCTTGAAGCCGTAATTGCCGTCGATCCTTTCCCAGATGGGCAGCGCGGCCAGCATAAGCGATTTGAGCTCAGCCTGGTTGGCCTTGAGCTTGGCTTCATCCTCATTGGCCACGGCAAAGGCAAGCAGGTCGAGCAGCGGCTTCGTCCGCACGCCCTTGCCGTTTGCGTCCACCGAAAGTTCCGGCGTCTTCAAGGTGAGCGGAAAATTCATCCCGCTGTCGGGATCGTTCACCTTGATCATCTCGACGAAGTCCGAGACTTTCTGCGTGGCCGTGAAGTCGACGCCGCCATTGGCGGATTTGGTCGCGGTAACGGTGGCGGTGCCGGCGCCAGTCGAGACATCTGCCTGCTGCTTGGCTTGCCGCGACGTCATGGTCATTCCGGCCAATGAGCTGGTCGCGCTGGTGAAGGCGGCCAGGGCCGGATCGTAGACGCTGGTCAGCTTGCCGTCCTTGATCGTGAACTCCATGCTCTGACGGCCTTCCGGTCCTTCGAACTCGAAGGATGCGCCTTGCGAGAAATTCGACGAGACGTCCCAGGATCCGTCGCTGCGCGGCTTCACCATCAGCGCGTATGGCGCCATGTCGAATTTAACAAGCTTCTGTTCCGGCAGCGCATTGACAAGCGCCTTGACGTCAAGCGCGATCTTGTAGGCGTCGCCCTCGACCGAAACCTTGAGCACGCCCTTGTCGAACGCCTGCTTGCCGAAATAGCGCGCCAGATTGTCGGAAAGAGCTTTGGCGCCTTGATTGTCGACGGTCTGGGCAAAAGCCGGCGCGCTGAGCGCGAGGGAAAAGGCAAATGGCAAAATACGCTTCACGTCAGTTCTCCGTGATTTCGGAAGACGAAATATTCATGCTTCTGGTAGGCAAGAAGCGTAACAGCCGCAAGACGCCGACTGTAGGCCAAAAGCTCATTCGGCTAAAGCGCCAGGCGCATCGGCGCGGCTAAAGCACCAAGCGCATCAGCGGCCGGCCGGGCTTGCGCTCCACCAGCCTCTCGAACCCGGCCTTCTCGAACACCCGCGACGAGCCGACGAAAAGCCCGATCGAGCGCGAATCCCGCGAGAGGTCGATGGGGCAGGCTTCCAGCAGCCTCGCTCTATTCTCGCGGGCGAAAGCGATACCGCCCTCGACGAGGCGATGCGTGATGCCCCGCCCCCTCGCCCTGGCGCGGATGAAGAAGCAGGAGATCGCCCAGACGGCCGGGTCGCCGGCATCGGCAGGATCGACCGGGGCCGAGCCCCTGCCCTGATTGTTCCACTCGGGCACATCGGCGCGCGGGCCGACCTGCATCCAGCCGACGGCCTTGCCGTCCTCGAAGGCGAGAAGTCCTGGCGGCGGACCGGCCTCGATTCGCGCCTTGATAAGATCCTTGTTGCGCTCCTTGTCGCTGGCGCGGCGTTCCGCCGGCGCCAGCCGGAAATGCGTGCACCAGCAGCCGTAACAGGCGCCTTGCTTGCCGAAGAGATCTTCGAAATCGGGCCAGCGCTCAGGAGTCAGCGGTGCTATGGTCGTGCTCATGCGTTCTCCCCAGGCCAAGCTTGTTGCCAGCCTTGCGCTGTCGTACCATTGCATTTGTTCTCTTTATGTTCGCAGCGATGGCGGCTCCTGTCAACAATCCCGAACACGGTTTTTGCCGTGACTGCCTGGCGCTCCAGCGCGGCGAGACGCGTCGCTGCGATCGCTGCGGCAGCCCGCGCCTTGTCCGTCACGCCGAACTCTACCGGCTGCGGATCGCCCATATCGATTGCGACGCCTTCTACGCGGCGGTCGAGAAGCGTGACAATCCCGCGCTGAAGGACAGGCCTGTCATCATCGGCGGCGGCCGGCGCGGCGTCGTTTCCACCGCCTGCTATATCGCCCGCATCCAGGGCGTCCGCTCGGCCATGCCGATGTTCAAGGCGCTCGAACTGTGCCCCGAAGCGGTGGTGATCCCGCCCGACATGGAAAAATATGTCGGTGTCGGCCGCCAGGTGCGCGCGTTGATGCTGGCGCTGACGCCGCAGGTCGAGCCGCTGTCGATCGACGAGGCCTTTCTCGACCTCGCCGGCACCGAGCGGCTGCACGGCATGCCGCCGGCGCTGGTGCTGGGCCGCTTCGCGCAGACGGTGGAAAAGGAGCTCGGCATCACCGTTTCGGCCGGCCTCTCCTACTGCAAGTTCCTGGCGAAAATTGCCTCGGACCTCCGCAAGCCGCGCGGCTTTTCCGTGATCGGCGAAGCCGAGGCGCCAAGCTTCCTCGCCGCGCAGCCGGTGACGATGATCTGGGGTGTCGGCAAGGCGCTGGCCGCGACGCTGGAGCGCGACGGCATCCGCATGATCGCGCAGCTGCAGCGCATGGAGCGCGGCGACCTGATGCGCCGCTATGGCGTGATGGGCGACCGGCTCTACCGCCTGTCGCGAGGCGAGGACGACCGCCCGGTCGATCCGGACGGCGATGCCAAGAGCGTCTCGGCCGAAACCACCTTCGACAACGACATCGGAGCCTTGGCGGAGCTGGTGCCGGTGCTGCGCGGGCTGTCGGAAAAGGTCTCGGCGCGACTGAAGAGATCCGGCATCGCCGGCCGCACCGTGGTGCTGAAGCTGAAGACGCAGGATTTCAAGATACGGACCCGCAATCGCCAGCTCGGCGACCCGACGCGCCTGGCCGACCGCATTTTCCAGACTGGGCTCGACCTGTTGCGCCGCGAGGCCGACGGCACAAAATTCCGCCTGCTCGGAATCGGCGTCAGCGACCTCTCCGACGACCAAAAGGCCGATCCGCCGGATCTGGTCGACGTGCAGTCGCGCAAGCGCGCGCTTGCCGAAGGCGCGATGGACACGCTGCGCGACAAGTTCGGCAGGAAAGCCGTCGAGACCGGCTATACATTCGGCAAGGGCCGCGCCGCCAATCCGCCCGAGCCGCTGGAAGATTGAAGGGTCAGGTCCGCTTGAGGTCGATCCGGCTCGTCACCACCATCTTGCCGGTTGCCGGATCCATGTCGGTCACCGTCATGCGCATATTGTCCGGCCCGATCTTTTCTACCGTCAGCTCCGCATTGCGGTCGCCATTGACGACTTTCGCCCAGTGGATGTCGAGGTTGATTGCGTCGCCCTTGCGGCTTCCGCTGAGCCCGGCAGGTCCGCTGCGCGAACCTATATAAGTGCCAGTGTAGCTCGCCCCGTCGACCTTCAGGTCGGCGCGGATTTCCCGCGACATGATCAACAACGCACGACAGGTGCCGTCAAGGGAGAGCGAGTCCGCCGTCGCGTCCGAAGTGAAGTTGCAGTTGATGTTCATAACCGGCGTGTTCGTTCTGATCCTGACCGTCCCCTTGCCGGCGAACTTCCCCTGCAGCGATCGCAGGAAGGCCGCCTCGTCGGCATGCGCGCCCGTCGCGCAGAAAAGACAGGCGGCGGCCAGCAAAGCGGCGGTCGATTTCATCAAGACGTTTCCCTCTCGCGATCATGCGCCCTCCGACGGAAGGCGTGGACTTAACGGGTGCTCAGCCGCCAGGTTCCGCCGCCGCGATGACGGTTTTTTGACGCCCGCTCCGCTGGCCCAGTGGAATGACGCCACTAACGGTTGCGGCCCGGGTCCGGGCTTGCGACATAGGGCCCAAATGGCGTCCGCTCCCTCGATCCCAAAAGCCGCGTTCTGGATGGCTCTGTCAATCGCCTCGATGCTGGCGATGTCGGTTGCCGGCCGCGAGACGACGGCCGAGCTCAACGTCTTCCAGGTGCTGGAGCTGCGCTCGGTGATCGGTTTCTTCATCCTTTTGCCGCTGGTGATGATGAGCGGCGGTTTTGCCGCGATGCGCAGTGAGCGCCCGTTCGCCCATGTCGCCCGCAACATGATCCACTATACCGGCCAGGCCGCCTGGCTCTACGCGCTGACGCTCATTCCGCTCGCCGTGCTGATCTCGATCGAGTTCACCACGCCGATCTGGACGGCGATCCTGGCGGTCAGCTTTCTGGGGGAAAGACTGTCCCGGTCGAAGCTCACGGCGATCGTGCTTGGCCTGATCGGCGTGGTCGTCATCGTGCGCCCCAGCGCCGGCTCGATGGATCCTGGCCACCTCGTCGTCTTGGGCGCCGCGGTCTGCTTCGGCATCTCGATGGTGCTGGTCAAGTCGATGACCAAAACCGAAAGCGTGGTGCGCATCATCTTCTGGATGCTGATGATCCAGTCGGTGGTTGGCTTGATCCCGGCTCTCTGTAGCTGGCACAATCCTTCGCCTGGGCTCTGGCCATGGATCTTCGTCATCGCCTTCACTGGCATGTCGTCGCATTTCTGCCTGGCCCGCGCGCTGGTCCATGCCGATGCCACGATCATCTCGCCGATGGATTTCCTGCGCGTGCCGCTGACGGCGCTAGTCGGCTGGCTGCTCTACCATGAGCAGATCGACGTCTTCACCGCCGGCGGCGCGGCTCTGATTCTCGCCGGCAATTTGCTCAACCTGCAGAAGAAAACGCCGCGGGTGGCAGAGGCGGAGGCGGCAACGCCCTGAGCTAGAGCATGATCCCGAAAAGTGGGAACCGGTTTTCGGACAAAGATCATGCTCCAACAAAAAGTTAGAGCGTGATGGCGATTCAACGAAGCGCCATCACGCTCTAGACCAGCTCCACGTCCACCACGCCCTGCACCGCGCGCATGGCGGAGGCGATCTGCGGCGAGACGCGATAATTACCCAGGCCGATCTCAATCTCGCCCTGCGCCTCTCCCTTGAGAACGATGATGCTGACTTGACTGTCGCCACGCTGTTTGAGCTGCGATTGAATGATCGACGATGGTCCATCGTCCCTGACGAAGATGCGCAGCGCTTTCTGGATGCGGCTGGCTTCGTCGTCCAGTGATTGCACCGAGTTGATGCGCAGGTTTACGCCCTCAGGCCTGTCTTCGGCCGCAACCATGATCACCACCGAACTGCCGGGCTCCAGCATGTCGCGATACTGCGCCAGGCCTTCGGAAAACAGTACGGCCTCATACTGTCCCGTCGTGTCGGAAAACTGCACGACGCCCATCTTGTTACCCGTACGGGTCTTGCGCTCCTGCTTGGAGGTGACCGTGCCGGCGAGGCGCCCGGCGGCGGCGCCGCGTTTGACCGCAGCCGAGAATTCCGCCCAGTTCTGCACCCGCATCTTCTGCAGCGCGGACTTGTACTCATCGAGCGGATGCGCTGAAAGATAGAAGCCGACGATCTGGAATTCACGGTGCAGCTTGTCGGCAGCAAGCCACGGATCGGTCGCCGGCAGGTTGAGAGCCTGCGACTGGCTCCCAAGCGAAGCGCCGAAAATGTCGGCCTGGCCGGAGATGGCGTTTTGTTGCGCCAGCGAGGCAAGGCCCATCATCCGCTCGACGCCGGCCATCATCTGCGCGCGGTCGTGGCCGAAGCAATCCAGCGCGCCCGCCATGATCAGGCTTTCGAAGACGCGCTTGCCGACGATCTTGGGATCGACCCGCTCGCAGAAATCGGCAAGGTTCTTGAACGGCTTCTCGCCGCGTTTCTCGACGATGTGCTCGACCGCCGCGTCGCCGACGCCTTTCAGCGCCGCCAGCGAATAGAAGATCTTGTTCTCGCCGACCTCGAAGGGACGGAAGCTCGACATCACCGACGGCGGCACCACCTCGATGCCGAGGCGCATGGCGTCCTGGCGGAAATCGGCCAGCTTGTCGGTATTGCTCATGTCGAGCGTCATCGACGCCGCAAGGAACTCGACCGGGTAATGCGCCTTGAGATAGGCGGTCTGGTAGGAAACGACCGCATAGGCCGCGGCGTGCGACTTGTTGAAGCCGTAGTCGGCGAACTTGGCCAGGAGGTCGAAGATGAAATCGGCCTGCGGCTTTGAGACGCCGCGCTCGACCGCGCCCGTGACGAAGCGCTCTCGCTGCTTGTCCATCTCGGCGCGGATCTTCTTGCCCATGGCGCGGCGCAGAAGGTCGGCTTCGCCGAGCGAATAGCCGGAAAGCTCCTGCGCGATCTGCATCACCTGTTCCTGGTAGACGATGACGCCTTGGGTCTCCTTCACCAGATGGTCGATCTTGGGATGGATCGAGGCCATCTCCTCCTCGCCATGCTTTCTGGCGTTGTAGGTCGGGATATTCTCCATCGGGCCGGGGCGATAGAGCGCCACTAGCGCGATGATGTCCTCGATGCAGTCCGGCCGCATGCCGATCAGCGCCTTGCGCATGCCGGCACTTTCAACCTGGAACACGCCGACCACCTCGCCGCGCGACAGCATCGCGTAGGTGTCGGGGTCGTCGAGCGGTATCTTGGCGAGATCGATGTCGACGCCGCGCCGCCGTATCAGCTTCACTGCCGTTTCCAGCACCGTCAGCGTCTTTAGGCCGAGGAAGTCGAACTTCACCAGCCCCGCCTGCTCGACATATTTCATGTTGAACTGGGTGACCGGCATGTCCGAGCGCGGATCGCGGTACATCGGCACCAGCTCGGACAGCGGGCGGTCGCCGATGACGATGCCCGCGGCATGCGTCGAAGCATGGCGGTAGAGGCCTTCGAGCTTCTGCGCCGTGTCGAGCAGCGTCTGCACGATCGGCTCCTTCTCCGCCTCCTCGGCGAAACGCGGCTCGTTGGCGATGGCATCCGCCAGCTTGACCGGGTTGGCCGGGTTCTGCGGCACCATCTTGGAGAGCTTGTCGACCTGGCCGTAAGGCATCTGCAGCACGCGGCCGACATCGCGCAGCACCGCGCGCGCCTGCAGCGTTCCGAAGGTGATGATCTGCCCGACCTGGTCGCGGCCGTATTTCTGCTGGACGTAGCGGATGACCTCCTCGCGCCGGTCCTGGCAGAAGTCGATGTCGAAGTCCGGCATCGACACCCGGTCCGGATTGAGGAAGCGCTCGAACAGCAACGAAAAACGCAGCGGGTCGATGTCGGTGATGGTGGTCGAATAGGCGACCAGCGAGCCGGCGCCCGAACCGCGCCCCGGCCCGACGGGAATGCCTTGCGCCTTCGCCCATTTGATGAAGTCGGCAACGATCAGGAAGTAGCCCGGGAACTTCATCTTCTCGATGATGCCGAGCTCGAATTCGAGCCGCTCGCGATATTGCTCCACCGTGTAGCCCGGCGTCGGCCCGTGCGCGGCCAGCCGCGCCTCCAGGCCTTCGCGCGCCTGCCGGGCAAGCTCGGCCGCCTCCGCCTTCTCGGCTGCGTCCTTGTCGGCAGCGTCGGCGCCGGTGAAGCGCGGCAGGATCGGGCTGCGGGTCTTCGGATAGTAGGAGCAGCGCATCGCGATCTCGACCGTGTTGTCGATCGCTTCGGGCAAGTCGGAAAAGAGGCGCGCCATCTCGGCCTGGCCGCGCAGGAAATTGTCAGGCGAAAGCCGCCGGCGGTTGTCGGCGGCAACCACCGAGCCTTCGGCAATCGCAATCAGCGCGTCATGCGCCTCGTAATCCTCGCGTTTGGAGAAGAAGGCCTCGTTGGTGGCGACCAGCGGCAGGTCATGCGTATAGGCAAGGTCGACGGTCGATTTCTCGACCATGCGATCGTAGCCGGCGACCCGCTCCAGCTCGACATAAAGCCTGTCGCCGAACAGGCCTTTGAGGAACAGCAACCGCTGTTCGGCGAGATCGCGCCGGTCCGCTTTGAGCGCACTGCCGATCGGACCGCGCGGCCCACCGGTCAGACAGATCAGCCCGTCGCACCGATCTTCCAGCATAGCGCTGTTCAGATGCACCGGCTCGCCTGGCGGCGTCTCCAGATAGACCTTGCTGATCAGCCGCACGAGATTGCTGTAGCCGTCCTCACTGGCGGCGATCAGCACGACCGGCGACATCTCCGGCCCATGGCGGCGGCGGTCGCGCTGGCCGTCGCTCGCTTCCCCGGAAAAGGCCAGATCGATCTGGCAGCCGATGATCGGCTGGATGCCGTCCTTGACCGCCTTCTGGGCGAATTCCAGCGCGCCGAACAGATTGTTGGTGTCGGTGACGGCGATCGCCGGCGCCTCGTCCTTGACGGCATGGCCGACGATCGCGCTAAGCTGCAAGGCGCCCTCGAGCAGCGAATAGGCCGAATGCACGCGCAGATGGATGAACCTACGCGCCGGCGTTTCGGGCCGCGCGGCCTTCACTGCCGCTTCGCGCTGCAAAGGATCGCGTGGAAGTCGTTCATCCGCCATGTTTTTTCACGCTGTGCCAAGACTCATCGGTGCAGATGTATTGTCCCGGACGGGGCCATGCCAGTCCAGCACAATCGACCGCGACACAGGCTTGCGTCCCGCACCGCCCTTTGTCAGGCAAACTCCATGATCACCGCATCGACCGCCAGGCTGTCGCCGGGCTTCGCGTTGAGCTTGGCTATCGTGAGGTCGCGTTCGGCGCGCAGCACGTTTTCCATCTTCATCGCCTCGACCACGGCCAGCGTCTCGCCGGCCTTGACTTCCTGCCCCTCCGCCACGGCGATCGAGACGACGAGACCAGGCATCGGGCAAAGCAGCATCTTCGAGGTGTCGGGCGGCAGCTTCTCCGGCATCAGCCTTTCGAGCTCAGCGATCCGCGGCAGCATGGCGCGTGCCGTCACCGACATGCCTTTCCAGGCGATGCGCAAACCGTTCAGCGTCGGACGGATCTGCGCCACGACCTTGTCGGCGCCGACCATGCCCTGCCAGATCGCGTCGCCCGGCCGCCAGTCCGAGGCGACGGTCAGCGGCTTGCCGCCGTTGATCGACAAATCGACCTCCATCGGGATGGAAATCATGCCATCGACGATCTCGACCGGCAGATAGTCAGCGCCGATCTTTACCACCCAATCGCGCTTGAGATGTCCGGAATGCGGCGCCAGCCGGCCGCTGAGGCGGTCGAGCCGGTCGCGGCGCAGCAGTTCGATCGCCGTTGCGACGGCGGCGAATACCGCCCTCTCCTCGCCATCCGGCGCGACCGGCAAAAAACCGTCAGGATATTCCTCGGCGATAAAACCGGTCGACAGCCGCCCCTCGCGCCAGCGCGGATGCTGCATCAGCGCCGAAAGGAACGGTACGTTGTGCTCGATGCCGTCGACGACAAAGCTGTCCAGCGCCTCCGACATGGCGTCGATCGCCTCGAGCCTTGTCGGCGCCCAGGTGCAGAGCTTGGCCACCATGGGGTCGTAGAACATCGAGATTTCCGAGCCTTCGGTGACGCCGGTGTCGTTGCGGATGACGGTGCGGCCGAACGTACCCTCCTCCGGCGGTCGATAGCGCGTTAGCCGGCCGATCGACGGCAGGAAGTTGCGGAAGGGATCCTCCGCGTAAAGGCGGCTCTCCACCGCCCAGCCGTTGAGCTTCACGTCGCTCTGCTTGATGCCGAGCTTCTCGCCGGCGGCAACGCGGATCATCTGTTCGACCAGGTCGATGCCGGTGACCAGCTCGGTCACCGGGTGCTCGACCTGCAATCGCGTATTCATTTCAAGGAAATAGAAATTCTTGTCCTTGTCGACGATGAACTCGACGGTGCCGGCGCTCTGGTAGTCGACGGCCTTGGCCAGGGCCACCGCCTGCTCGCCCATCGCCTTTCTGGTCTTGGCATCGAGGAACGGCGACGGCGCTTCTTCCACCACTTTCTGGTTGCGGCGCTGGATCGAGCATTCGCGCTCGCCGAGATAGACTGCCGTGCCATGCGCGTCGGCCAGCACCTGGATCTCAATGTGACGCGGATCCACGACGAACTTTTCGATGAAGACGCGGTCGTCGCCGAAGGAGCTTTTCGCTTCTGAACGCGCACGCTCGAAACCGTCGCGCACCTCCGATTTGCTCCAGGCGATGCGCATGCCCTTGCCGCCGCCGCCGGCCGAGGCCTTGATCATGACCGGATAGCCGATCTCGCCGGCGATCCTTTCGGCATGGTCGGCGTCTTCGATGACGCCCAGCCATCCGGGCACGGTCGAGACCTTGGCCTGGCTGGCGAACTTCTTCGATTCGATCTTGTCGCCCATGGCCTTGATGGCCTTGGGCTTCGGCCCAATGAAGACGATCCCTTGCTTCTCCAGCGCCTCGCAGAAAGAGGCGCGCTCCGACAGAAAGCCATAGCCCGGATGCACGGCTTGCGCGCCGGTTTCCTTGCAGGCGGCGATGATCTTCTCAGGCAACAGATAGCTCTGTGCCGCCGGCGAAGGTCCGATATGCACCGCTTCGTCGGCCATCTCGACGTGCACGGCATCGCGGTCGGCATCCGAATAGACCGCAACGGTGGCAATGCCCATATTGCGCGCCGTCTTGATCACGCGGCAGGCGATCTCGCCGCGATTGGCGATCAGGATTTTCTTGAACATTCGGATGTCGTCCTCCGGCGAAGCGGTCCAGTTCTATGGACAATCCCGCCATGTCTCAAGTGGCCGGCCGGTGCGCATCCGACTTGCTCGAATTGCGACTGCCGCGGCGAAAAACGTCGCAAGGGAAG
This sequence comes from Mesorhizobium sp. CA5, assembly GCF_020165105.1. Taxonomy (NCBI): domain Bacteria; kingdom Pseudomonadati; phylum Pseudomonadota; class Alphaproteobacteria; order Hyphomicrobiales; family Phyllobacteriaceae; genus Mesorhizobium; species Mesorhizobium sp. CA5. Next base: position 151,359 of record NZ_JAIUHJ010000009.1, read on the forward strand.
TTGGCCGCCAGCAAGGAAAGCGATAAGGTGGTCGATGGGCTCGGAGAAACAAACGGCGGGCAGAGATTTCGTCCCGCCAGGCGGGAACGGCGGCCTGCCGTAACCTGAAACTTACTGATTGCCTTGGGAGGAAACGCCTGATGAAAACGCGTGCCGCAGTCGCCGTCGCCGCCGGAAAGCCGCTGGAGATCATGGAGGTCGACCTCGAGGGGCCGCGCGAAGGCGAAGTGCTGGTCGAGGTCAAGGCGACCGGCATCTGCCATACCGACGAGTTCACGCTGTCGGGCGCCGATCCGGAAGGGCTGTTTCCGGCCATCCTCGGCCATGAGGGCGCCGGCGTGGTCGTCGATGTCGGCAAGGGCGTGACCTCGGCCAAGAAGGGCGACCATGTCATCCCGCTCTACACGCCCGAATGCCGGCAGTGCCCGTCGTGTCTGTCGCGGAAGACAAACCTCTGCACCGCCATCCGCGCCACGCAGGGGCAAGGGTTGATGCCAGACGGCACCTCGCGCTTCTCGATGGGCAAGGACAAGCTCTTTCACTACATGGGTTGCTCGACCTTCTCCAACTTCACCGTGCTGCCGGAGATCGCGGTGGCCAAGGTCAATCCCGACGCCCCCTTCGACAAGATCTGCTACATCGGCTGCGGCGTGACCACTGGCATCGGCGCGGTCATCAACACCGCCAAGGTCGAGCAGGGCGCCACCGCCGTGGTCTTCGGCCTCGGCGGCATTGGCCTCAACGTCATCCAGGGCCTTCGCCTTGCCGGCGCCGACATGATCATCGGCGTCGATGTCAACAACGACAAGAAGGCCTGGGGCGAGAAATTCGGCATGACGCATTTCGTCAATCCGAAGGAGACCGACGGCGACATCGTGCCTTACCTGGTCAACATGACCAAGCGCGGTGCCGACCAGATCGGCGGCGCCGACTACACTTTCGACTGCACCGGCAACACCAAGGTGATGCGCCAGGCCCTGGAAGCCTCGCATCGCGGCTGGGGCAAGTCGGTCATCATCGGCGTCGCCGGCGCCGGCCAGGAGATCTCGACAAGGCCTTTCCAGCTGGTCACCGGCCGCACCTGGATGGGCACCGCCTTCGGCGGCGCGCGCGGCCGCACCGATGTGCCGAGGATCGTCGACTGGTACATGGAGAAAAAGATCCAGATCGATCCGATGATCACGCATACGTTGAAGCTCGAGGACATCAACAAGGGCTTCGACCTGATGCATGAGGGCAAGTCGATCCGCAGCGTCGTGGTTTACTAGTGAAGGAAGTTCGAATTCGCTTCATCGACCACGAGAAGTCGACGATCCATCGGATACAGAACTTCGGCGAGGATCTGTGGCGCAGTTTTCGGGAGAACAAGCACGTCGAAATCGACCTGGAGGAGATCGATCGCGCGAAAGACGAAATCGCCTATCTCGTGCATAGCAGGTTCTTGAGGAGGAGCTTGAGCGAGGTGCACCGACTGCTGAAGGTGCACTTCATGGAAGGTGAGGTGGTCATCGACACAGGGTCGGCATGACCAAAAAATGGGAGGAAACGGGAATGGCTGAAAAACTGCATCATTCGATCGACAATGGCTTGCCGAGGGAAAGCGCATCCTTCTCCGGCGGCACGCTGGTTTGCCTATGCACCAGCAATCCGGTGAAGGTGAAGGTCAAGGGCCAGATCGCCCACAATCATGCCTGCGGCTGCACCAAGTGCTGGAAGCCGGAAGGCGCCATCTTCTCGGTGGTGGCCGTTGCCGGCACCGGCGACGTCACCGTCACCGAAAACGGCGACAAGCTCAAGGTGGTCGACCCCTCGGCGCTGATCCAGCGCCATGCCTGCACAAGCTGCGGCGTCCACATGTACGGCCCGGTCGAGCGCGACCATCCCTTCAAGGGCCTGTCCTTCATCCATCCCGAACGTTTCGAGGAGGATGGCTGGTCGCCGCCGGGCTTCGCCGCTTTCGTGTCGTCGATCATCGAATCCGGCGTCGATCCGAGCCGCATGGACGGCATCCGCGGCCAGCTGAAGTCGATCGGACTCGAGCCCTATGACTGCCTCAGCCCCGGCCTGATGGACTATATCGCCACTTGGACAGCCAAGAAGTCGGGAGCCTTGGCGGCCTGACAAATCTCGCGATTTCTGCCATGGGGCTGGCTGACACCCGGCCCCATATTCGTTTGGAAGTAACGATGCCCGAGCCCATCATCTATGTCGATGCCGATGCCTGCCCGGTGAAAGCCGAGGTCGAGAAGGTCGCGGAGCGCCACGGCGTCGTCGTCACCTATGTCTCCAATGGCGGCCTGCGGCCGTCGCGCGATCCGATGATCCGCAACGTCGTCGTCTCCAAAGGCGCGGATGCGGCCGACGACTGGATCGCCGAGAACGCCAGGGCAAACGATGTCGTGATAACGGCCGACATCCCGCTTGCCGCGCGCACGGTGGCGCTCGGCGCGCATGTGCTCGGCCCTACCGGCCGCCCCTTCACTCCGGAAACCATCGGCATGGCGGTGGCGATGCGCGATCTCAAGCAGCATCTGCGCGAGACCGGCGAAAGCCGGGGCTTCAATGCCTCCTTCACACCGAAGGACCGTTCGCAGTTTCTGGGCGAGCTCGACCGCATCTTGCGGCGCGCGCTCAAATCCGTCACACCGGACTGATCCAACGTCTTCAAGGGCCTCGGGCCATGGGTGACGATCTCAAGACGCCGATGCATCGGCACATGCAGTTCGCCCTCGCCGCGGCCATCGGTATCGTGGCACTGCTGCTTGCCTTGTTGCTGCGCTGGCCGCTCCCCTACTCGATCGGCGCCAATGTGTTCTTTGCAAGCTATATCGCCCTGGTGCTGACCCTGATGCCGAGCCTTACCGGCCGCTATCTCCGCAAGAATGCGCGCGCGACCGACCTGCCCGTGCTGCTGATCTTTGCCGTCACCCTCTTTGTCGTCGGCGCGGCCATCGTCTCGCTGTTCCTGCTGATCAACCGCAAGGATGCCGCGCATCCGCTGCAGCTCGCCTTCGCCATATTGTCGATCCCGCTCGGCTGGTTCACAATCCACGCTATGGCGTCGCTGCACTACGCGCACGTCTATTGGAAGGATGGCGACGGGATCGACGAGAAAACCCACAAGAAGATGCCGGTCGGCGGCCTCGATTTTCCGGGCGGCAAAAGGCCGGAAGGCTGGGATTTCCTCTATTTCGCGACGGTCATCGGCATGACGGCGCAGACGGCGGACACGGCCGTCACCACCTCGCAAATGCGGCAGGTCGTGCTTGTTCATTCGATCCTGACCTTTTTCTTCAACACGGTGATCGTCGCGGCGGCAGTCAATCTCGCGGTCAGCCTGGGCTCTCCGTAATAAATCCGTGATCGCATGAAACATTGCCTTGTGCGGCGACGTATTGAGGGGGAGACAATGACCTGAGAAGCCGCTTGCTTGAGGCGGCCGGAGGCAAGATGGACACCGTTGCCAACAACCATTCCGCCGCCGAGGCGGACGGCAAGGACACGACCCTCATCTACCGGCAATCGCGCTGGACGCGGTTGACCCACTGGATTTGGGCTTTCTCGCTGTTCTTCATGCTGCTTTCCGGCCTGCAGATCTTCAACGCGCGGCCGCAGCTCTATGTCGGCAAGCAGTCCGGCTTCGAGTTCAACAACACGATCCTCCAGATCGGCGCCGAAAACACCGCCAACGGTCCGCGCGGCTTCACTGAAATCTTCGGCCATCGCTTCGACACAACCGGCGTGCTCGGCTGGTCGGGTCCCCCGGGACAAGAGACGCCCCGCGCCTTCCCTTCCTGGGCCACGATCCCGTCCTATTACGACCTCGGCACCGCCCGCGTGGTGCATTTCTTCTTCGCCTGGATCCTGACCACGACCCTGCTCATCTGGCTGATCGCCAGCCTGGTCAACGGCCATATCCGTCGCGATCTTGCCCCTCGCGTGTCAGACCTGCGCAAGCTGCCGCGCGACATCGTCGATCATGCGAAGCTGAAGTTCCACCACACGCGCGAATACAACACGCTGCAGAAAATGGCCTATGGCGGCGTGCTCTTCGTGCTTTTGCCGCTGATGATCGTCACAGGCCTCGCAATGTCGCCGAGCATGAATTCGGTATTGCCCTGGCTCAACGAAATCCTCGGCGGCAGGCAGACGGCGCGCACCATCCACTTCACCGTCATGGTGCTGCTCGTGCTTTTCTTCATCGTCCACATCCTGATGATCCTCGCCGCCGGCCCGATCAACGAGCTGCGTTCGATCATCACCGGCTGGTACCGCACCGACCCGCCTGCGAAGCACGTTGAGCCGACCGAGAGGAGCGCCTGACATGGCAAAATTCCAGATCAGCCGCCGCAAGTTCCTCACCTCCGCCAGCCTCGGCCTGTCCGGCATCGCGCTGTCGGGTTGTGACGTATTCGACAGCGGTCTCGACATCGGCGGCGGACTGCGCAGCTTCCTCGAAAACGCCAATAGCCTGACCTGGCGTGCGCAGCGCCTGCTTGCCGGCCGGGACGCGCTGGCGCCGGAATTCACCGAGGCCGATATCCGCCAGCCGCAACGGCCGAACGGCGTTACCGCGCCGGACGACGACACCTACAAGGGCCTGCTCGCCAACAATTTCGCCGACTGGCGGCTGGAGGTTGCCGGCCTCGTCGAAAAACCGCTGTCGTTGACCCGCGAGCAGCTTCAGAACATGCCGAGCCGCACGCAGATCACCCGCCACGACTGTGTCGAAGGGTGGAGTTGCATCGCCAAATGGACCGGCACGCCATTGTCGCTGGTGCTGGACCAGGCCGTGGTCAAGCCGCAGGCCCGCTATGTCATGTTCCACTGCCTCGACACGATCGAGCAAAGCCTGTCCGGTGACATAAAATATTACGGCACCATCGACCTGATCGACGCCCGCCACCCGCAGACGATTCTTGCCTACGGCCTGAACGGCAAGCCCCTGCCGGTCGAGAACGGCGCGCCGCTGCGCGTGCGGGTCGAGCGCCAGCTCGGCTACAAGATGCCGAAATACATCTACAAGATCGAGCTGGTCGACAGTTTCGCCAATGTCGGCGGCGGCCGCGGCGGCTACTGGGAGGACAATGGCTACGACTGGTATGGCGGGATTTGACGGCCCTCGCCTGCAGACCGAGCATGGTCTAGCGGCCGCCGAGCTTGGTGCCATCGAGGAGCGTCTCGACAACGACAACCGGCGGCTGACCGGTCGTGGCGACGACCGTGCTCTGGTCTTTGCGCTGCGGGATGAGCAAGGCCGCGCCGTCGGGGTCGCCGCCGGCTATTCCTGGGCGAGCATTGCCGAGCTCACGCTGATGTGGGTCGACGAAGCCTATCGAGGCCTTGGCCACGGCAGGAAGCTGCTCGATGCCTTCGTCGCGGAAGCCGCCGCGCGCGGCTCGCTGCGGATATGGGTTTCGACCCACGACTTCCAGGCGCCTGGTCTGTACGAAAAGGCCGGCTTCGAGCGCATCGCCGAATTGACCGGCTGGCCCGAAGGCCATTCCAACATCATTCTTTGCAAGACAATTGCAGGAAACGCCTAAGCCACTTTCTCAAGCAGCGGTTTCAGCGTCGGATGGATTTCCGGCGCCGCGTGCTTGATCAGCGTCAGCAGCGCGCGCTCGTTGTCGCGCAGCGGCCGCTGGCCGCCGCCGACACGCTCGGCAAGCCATTCGGCCTCGCTGGCGTCGATCGTCTCGGCGCGGCGAGCAAGCGCTTCGGCGGCCCGGTTCCTGGCTTCCCATTCGGCCTCGATATCGCCGGGCGAATGATAGGCTTCGAGGATCGCCGCGAAACCACCCGAGACCATCCGGCTGAAGAAGCCGCCAAGCGTCGGCGCCGCCTCGTCGAGGAAGTTCTCGTGGCGCAGCGCCACTTCCCGCGTCGGCGGCTCGTAGCCGGTCGAGCACATGATGTGGTTGGCGATCGCCTTGACGAAGAGGTCGCTCCAGGACGGATCGTTGTCGGCTGCCGCGGTCCGGTCGTTGATCCTGAACAGGACCTCCGCCTCGGCCTTGCTGATGGCGATGTTGCCGTCGCCGCCATAGGCATAAAGGATGCGCCGCAGCAGATCGACCTCGGCCTTCGCGATATGGCCGGGAACCAGGCTGCCGCCATGCATCAGCGGACCCTTGCCGTCGATTACCGCATGCGCGACCTGTTCCAGCACATAGGCCGAGAGCTCGCTGGTGGAGGACTTCGCTTCCTCCAGCACATGCACCAGCAGTTCAAGCTCGGTGCGCCCGTCGACCATGCCGTCGCGCGAGACGGTGCGGACAAGCCAGTCGGCATTCTGCTCGGAGATATAGCCCTCCGGCTTTTCCTGGTGGACGATGTAGTCGGTCACCGCCTCGACGAAGAACGGCGCCCATTCGCCGCATTTGTCGCGCGCCGTCTGGTCGAGCGCGAACAGCGCCTCCGCCTCGCCGCGACTTACCACGCCATCGGCGAAGACCTCGCGTCGCAGCATCGTCACGTCTTCGGCCGTGATCTTGTCCTTCGAGATCAGCCCCGCCACCGGAGCGCTCATGATCAATTCGCCCATTTGCCGTCCCTGCCCGTCGCCCGTTGCCGGCGAACTGAATGCGTTACCCCGCCAAGCTTTATCAGCATTATCTTGAGAAACCGGCAAACGGCGTGGTTAGCGAAGCCTTGTCGGCCAATCCATGTCGCTGAAAAGCAGGGCGCGCTTAAAATGTCGCTGGGAGGTGACAAGGTGTCGCCGACGGGCTATGGATGACACGTCGAGGACTTAGGTGACTGAGTCCTACCTGTTTGCGGGAGAGAGCAGCGCAAGCTGTCGCCGAAGGGGAAATCGCCCGAAATCTCTCAGGCAAAAGAACCGTGGACGGGAAAGACAACTCTGGAAAGTCGGGAATCTTCCCGCGCCGAAGGTGTAAGCGCTGCCGACAGAGTTACGGGGCGCGAGTCTCTCAGGCTTCAGACAGAGGGGCACGACTAGGCCGCCAATGGCGGTCGATCGCCGTGCGACTCTGGAGAAGACATGACGGGCCAAGACACCAGACACCTCCCCCTTGAGGATTTGCATCAGGCCGCGGGCGCGCGTTTCGGCGCCTTCGCCGGCTGGTCGATGCCACTCACCTACCCACCCGGCGTGATGAAGGAGCATCTTCACACGCGCGAGCATGCCGGCCTGTTCGACATCTCGCATATGAAGCTGTTCGAGGTCTCCGGTCCGGGGGCCATCGCTTTGTTGAACCGCGCCTGTCCGCTCGATGCCGGCGCGCTGGAAATCTCGCAGTCCAAATACACCTTCTTCCTCAACGAGGCTGCCGGCATCATCGACGACCTCATCGTGACTCGCCTAGGCGATGACCGGTTCATGGTGGTGGCCAATGCCGGCAACGCGGTGGAGGACGAGAAGCATCTGCGCGCGCTTGCTGCCGGTTTCGATGCCAGGGTCGATCCGCTCGACCGCGTCTTCCTGGCGGTCCAGGGGCCGGACGCCTGGGCAGCTTTGGCGCGGGCCGGCATCGAGACCGGCTCGCTGCTCTTCATGCATGGGGTCGAGCCCCGGCAAAACTGGTTCATGAGCCGCTCCGGCTACACCGGCGAGGACGGATTCGAGATCGGCCTGCCGGAAGCGGACGCGCGGGATCTGGTCGCGAAGCTGCTGGGGGACGAGCGCGTGCAGTGGATCGGCCTTGCCGCCCGCGACAGCCTGCGGCTCGAGGCCGGGCTTTGCCTGCACGGCCAGGACCTGACGCCGGAAATCGACCCGGCAAGCGCCGGACTGATGTGGGCGATTCCCAAGGATATCCGCGCCTCGGGTCATTTCATCGGCGCCGACGCGCTGCGCTCGATCATCGAGCGCGGGCCGTCGCAGAAGCGCGTCGGCCTGAAGCCCGATGGACGCCAGCCGGTGCGCTCGGGCGCCGCATTGATCGACGCCGACGGCCATCCGGCCGGTCATGTCGCTTCGGGCGGCTTCGGCCCCTCGGCGGGCCACCCGGTCGCCATGGGCTATGTCAACACCGCGCTGGCCAAGGCCGGCACGAAGCTCTTTGCCGATGTCCGCGGGACGAAAATCCCGGTCGACGTCACGCCCCTGCCCTTCACCCCACATCGCTACCGCAAAGGATGATTTTCAGATGGCAAAGACCTATTTCACGGAAGACCATGAGTGGCTGCGCGTCGACGGCGGCGTCGCTACGGTCGGCATCACCGATTATGCGCAGGAACAGCTCGGCGATCTCGTTTTCGTCGAGCTGCCGGAAATCGGTCGCAAGCTCGCCAAGGGCGACACCGCCGTCGTGGTCGAATCCGTCAAGGCGGCCTCGGACGTCTACGCGCCGGTCGACGGCGAGATCACCGAAGCCAACGCCTCCCTGTCGGCCGACCCCTCGCTGGTCAATTCGGCCGCGACCGGCGACGGCTGGCTCTGGAAGATGAGGCTGGCCAACGAAAGCCAGCTCGACAGCCTCATGGATGAAGCCGCCTACAAAGCCCATATTGGCTGATATCAGGATCCTGGAAATGACCGCAGCACCTATTCCCTTCTCGGCCCGCCACATCGGCCCAGGCGTCAACGACGTCAGGGCAATGCTCGCCGTCATCGGCGTTCCATCCGTCGAAACGTTGATCAGCCAGGCCGTGCCGAGATCGATCCGCCTCGACCTGCCGCTCAACCTGCCCGCTCCGGCGAGCGAAGCCGAAGCGCTGGCCGAATTGTGGGCGATCATGGCGAAGAACACGGTGCTGAAGAGCTTCATCGGCGCCGGCTATCACGGCGTCTTCGTGCCGCCGGTCATCCAGCGGAACCTGTTCGAGAACCCGGCCTGGTACACGGCCTACACCCCATACCAGGCCGAGATCAGCCAGGGCCGGCTGGAGATGCTGTTCAACTTCCAGACCCTGGTCGCCGAGCTCACCGGCCTGCCGGTGGCGTCGGCCTCGCTGCTCGATGAAGCGACTGCCGTCGCCGAAGCCGTCGGCATTGCGCTGCGCCACCACCGCGACAAGCGCACCAAGGTGGCGCTTGCCGGCACGCCGCATCCGCAGACGCTGGACGTCGTGCGCACCCGCGCCGAGCCGCTCGACATCGAGGTCGACGGCGAGACGATCGACGACAACACCGCCGCCTTGCTCGTCTCCTGGCCGGACACGTTCGGCGTCTATGGCGACCACAAGGCGGCGATCGAGAAGGCCCGCGCCGCCGGCGCGCTGGTCGTCTTCATCGCCGATCCGCTGGCGCTGACGCTGACGGATGCGCCGGCGAAGCTCGGCGCCGACATCGCCGTCGGTCCGATGCAGCGCTTCGGCGTGCCGATGGGCTTCGGCGGCCCGCACGCCGCCTATTGCGCCGTCTCCGACAAGCTGACCCGCCTGATGCCTGGCCGCCTTGTCGGCCAGTCGACCGATACCAAGGGCCGCCCGGGCTACCGGCTGGCGCTGCAGACGCGCGAGCAGCATATCCGCCGCGACAAGGCCACCTCCAACATCTGCACCGCACAGGCGCTGCTGGCCAACATGGCCACCGCCTATGCGATCTGGCACGGCCCCGCCGGCCTGCAGGCAATTGCCGGGCAGATCCACGCGTTGGCCAGCCGCCTCGCCTCGGGCCTCAAAGCAACCGGTGTTTCGGTGCTCGGCGCGAGGCGCTTCGATACGGTCACGGCCGAGGTTAAGGGCAAGGCCGCTTCGATCGCAGAAGCCGCCGAGAAGACCGGCCGGCTGTTGCGCGTCATCGATGCCGACCATGTCAGCATCGCCTTCGACGAGACCTCCACGGAAGCCGATCTCGAGGCGATCGCTGCCCTGTTTGGCGCCAAGCCCGGCGCGGCTGAAGGCAGCTCCATGCCGGGCAAGCCGCGCGGCAAGGAGTTCCTCACCCAGCCGGTCTTCCACGACAATCATTCCGAAACCGAGATGATGCGCTTCCTGCGCCGTCTGGCCGACAAGGACCTGGCGCTCGACCGCACGATGATCCCGCTCGGCTCCTGCACCATGAAGCTCAACGCCGCCGCCGAGATGATGCCGGTGAGCTGGCCGAGCGTCGCCAATCTGCATCCCTTTGCGCCGGCCGGCCATTCGGCGGGCTATCGCAAAATGGCCGCCGATCTGGAGGCATGGCTGTCGGAAATCACCGGCTTCGACGCCGTCAGCCTGCAGCCCAATGCCGGCAGCCAAGGCGAATATGCCGGCCTGCTCGCCATTCGCGCCTATCACCGCGCGCGCGGCGAAGGCCACCGCACCATCTGCCTGATCCCGTCTTCCGCGCATGGCACCAATCCGGCAAGCGCCGCGATGGCCGGCATGAGCGTCGTCGTCGTGCGTTGCCTGGACGACGGCAATATCGACATGGACGATCTGCGCGCCAAGGCCAATGAGCATTCCAAGAACCTCGCGGCGCTGATGTTCACCTACCCTTCGACGCATGGCGTCTACGAGGAAGGCGCGCGTCATCTGTGCGCGCTGATCCACGAGCATGGCGGCCAGGTCTATTTCGACGGCGCCAACCTCAACGCCCTGGTCGGCCTCGCCCGTCCCGGCGACATTGGCGCCGACGTCTGCCACATGAACCTGCACAAGACCTTCTGCATCCCGCATGGCGGCGGCGGCCCGGGCGTCGGTCCGATCGGCGTCAGGGCGCATCTGAAACCCTATTTGCCGGGCCATGTCACCGAAGGCTCGGCGCATGCCGTGGCGGCGGCGCCCTTCGGCAGCGCCTCCATCCTGCCGATCACCTGGATGTATATCCGCATGATGGGCGGCACCGGCCTGAAGCAAGCGACGGAGACGGCGATCGTTTCGGCCAACTATGTGGCGACACGGCTCGCGCCGCACTACCCGCTGCTTTACAAAGGCAGAAGCGACCGCATCGCCCATGAGTGCATCCTCGACACGCGCGTTCTCAAGGAGAGCGCCGGCATCAGCGTCGACGACATCGCCAAGCGCCTGATCGACTACGGCTTCCATGCGCCGACGATGTCGTTCCCGGTTGCCGGCACGCTGATGGTCGAGCCGACCGAGTCCGAGCCCAAGCGTGAGCTCGACCGGTTTTGCGAGGCGATGATCGCCATCGCCGCCGAGGCGGCGAAAGTGGCGAAGGGCGAGTGGCCGTCCAACGACAACCCGCTGGTCAACGCCCCGCACACCGCGGCGGAAGCGCTTGCCGGCGAGTGGAAGCATCCCTATTCGCGGCTGGAGGCGGCCTATCCGGCGGGCGACGCCGATCTGGCGGCGAAATACTGGCCGCCGGTCTCGCGCATCGACAACGTCGCCGGCGACCGCAACTTGGTCTGCTCCTGTCCGCCGCTGTCGGAATATCTCGGCGCGGCCGAGTAGCGTCTGCTCAGGCAGACTTCAGGGCCGGCCCGGCATCGGGCTGGACCGCTCCGTCCTGAACGACGACACGGTTGCGCCCGGCACGCTTGGCCGCATAAAGCGCGGCGTCGGCCTGCGCCAGCACCTCATGGAGCGGACGGCCCGCGATCGACCCGAAACCCATGCCGCCGCTGACACTGCTGCGCAGCGGCCCGCGATGGGTCGCGACGACCTCGGTGCCGAAAGCGACGCCGATCCGGCTTGCAATGTCATGCGCTTTTTCCGGTGTCACGCGCGACATGACGAGCGCGAATTCCTCGCCGCCCAGCCGGAACGCGTCGATCCCTGTCCTGCCATATTTCCTGATCACCGCCGCGAAGCGGCAAAGAACCTGGTCGCCAACGGGATGACCGAAGACGTCGTTGGTCATCTTGAAATGGTCGAGATCGAACATGGCGATCGCCATGAACGGACCGAAGCTGCGCTCGCCGTAAAGCTCGGTGAGCGCCCTGCGGTTCATCAGGCCGGTCAGCGGATCGGTCATGGTTTCGGCCTTGAGCTCGATCTGCGCCTGCAGATGGTGCAGTGAAAGCGTCAATGCGCCGAGGCCGGTCATGCAGGCGACCGCGACGACGGAGTTCAATCGCTCCGCCCAATTGTCGGGCGCAGCGCCGAGAACCCATTGCTCTTGCGTCAGCAACGCCAGGCCGCACAGCACGAAGGACAAGCCGCAGGCGCCGCTGAGGAACGAAACGACGAGCAATATCCGGCGGTCGTGATCCCCCTTCATCCAGAACATCGCCCCGATCGCCGCAAGCAACGCCGTCACGGCCGCATAGGTGATCTGAAAGCCGATGCCGTCGAAACCGAGAAAGGTGAAGATCGCGCAGGCAGCCATCGCGGCCAGCGTCGGCACGATGGCGCGGCGATAGTCGCGAAAGCCGAGATACTGCATCGCCGACAGGCAGAGGACCAGGAAACCCAGAGTCAGCAGCGCGAGCACGACCTGGCACAGCCAGGGATCGGCATTCTTGGTATAGCGCCAGAACGCGACGACATGGGCGACGAGCACGAGGATGCCGCAGGCGACCGTGAGCACGAAGCGCGCCCTCGGTGTGGCGAGCCAGATCGCAAACATAGTGATGCTGAGGCATGTACCCGACAGCGCCGCCGCGAGCAGGAGCGAACTGAAATCCAACATCCTGAAGAACTGCCTCTAGCGGGTGCCCGTCGCTCCTCAATGTAGACTGGCGGCGCCCGGCGCAAACCGTTTTCGGCGGACACCCAACGCGACCTCGACACAGGGTTTACAAAGCGTCGACATGTGAGGCGAAATCTCATGACGGCACACGGAATACGCGAACCGGGAGCAGGATCAGCCCTTGTCGAGCAGCGCCAGATTGGCATCGACCACTGTCTGATCGGCCATGCCGGCCTTGGCCTCGAGCAGCAGCGCGCGCGCTTTTTTCTTGTTGCCGCGCAGAAGCTGCGAATAGCCCATATTGTTGACGATCTGCGGCTTGCGCCCGGCGACCTTCAACAGCTGCATATAGGCGCGATCGGCGAAGTCGAAGCGGCCAAGCTCGTCATAGGATGCGGCAAGCCCCATCCAGGCCTCGGCATTGTCGGACTTGAGCTCGACCGCCTTGCGGAAATGCTGTTCGGCAAGGCCGAAATTCGCCTCGCGGAACTGCGCCTTGCCTTCAACGAGGTCGTTGGCGCTGACGTCCTTGGCCACCGGCTGGATCGCCGTGGTCTTGGTCGTGTCGACATCGTTGTTCGTCGTGCAGCCGGTAATCATCAAGACGGCCGCCAATGCCGCCGCTGCCCTGGGAAGTCTCTGACGCATGCCCCTGCCCCATCGCCCGATTTGCCGGGTCGTTCTTCAGGAAAAACGATACAGGACAGCGATTAAGCTTCGGTGCCGAAATGCAGATAAAATTCGGTTGCGCGCCAAGGATGCGTTAACCACGGCTATGTCCTGGATTCAGGTAAGGCCGAGTCGAAAATGGCAGATTCCGAGAACCGGGGCGGAGCGCAGGAAGCTGCCGTTTGCAAACCGGCCTCAGCTGAATACTCAACGCGCGGTCAGCTTCACAATGATCGGAATGATGGCGATCATCAGCACCACCGGCAGGATACAGACCGTCACCGGGACCGACATCTTGGCCGGCAGGGCATGCGCCTTCTCCTCGGCCAGCGACATGCGCTTGTGCCGCATTTCGTCGGAAAAGACACGCAGCGAGCCCGACAGGCTGGTGCCGAGTTCCTTGGATTGCTGCAGCAGCGTCGCGAAGGAGCGAACCTCGTCGAGGCTGAGGCGGTCGGCAAGCGCCTTCAGCGCGTCGTCGAGGCTGCGCCCGGCCCGCAACTCCAGCGACACCAGGATCAGGTTCTGGCTGAGCGACGGATAGGTCCTGGCAAGCTCTCTGGAGACCCGCTCGATGCCGGCCTCCATGCTCATGCCGGCATCGGAGCAGACGATCATCAAATCCATGAAATCGGGAAAGCCGTTGCGGTATTCGCGCATCTTTTCCCGAATTTTCTGCATCAGCACCAGGCCAGGCAGGAAATAGCCGCCGGCAGCCGACAGGATAATGAAGGTCCAGCGGCTGGTCATGGTCGACTCGGCGCTTGCCGCCCAGTGATTGACCAGGAACGCGCCGAGCGCCGCGCCGACCAGCGCGGCGAAACGGATGAGGAAGAACATGCCGACGGCGCGCGGTTCCATGTAGCCGGCCTGGATGAGCTTCAGGCGCAGCCGCGCGACATGTTCCGGATCGCTCTTGGCGTAGAACTCCTGTGCCCGTTTCACCGCCTTCTCGCGCACGGCGTTGGTGCTCTTCTTGGGCGCGGGCTCCGCCTGCTCGACCGGCTGCAATGTCTCCACCTTCAGCCGGCGCTTGACCTCGCCGCGATCACCCTTGGCGAGCACCAGCGGCCAGGCGACGGCGCCGCCGCCCAGCACAAGGAGCAGCACGGCGACCGGCACCAGCGAGGTCGGCGCGAGCGAGGCGAGGAAGCGGATCACGTCTTCCATCTCAAAACCTGAAATTCGACATCTTGAACATGATGGCGTTGCCGAGCAGCAGCCAGATGATGGAGCCGCCCATCATGTACCAGGTCTTCGGCACGTCCCAGACATCCTGATAGAATTGCGGCATCAGCACCATGATGGCGGTGAACAGAAGCACTGGCACCGCGGTCAGGATGTAAGCCGACATGCGTCCTTCCGTCGAAATGGCGCGCACCTTGCGGCGCAGCTTGCCGCGGTCGCGGATCGTCGCCGACAGGCCGTCGAGGATCTCGCGCAGATTGCCGCCCGAACTGCTCTGGATCGAGACCGCCGTAACGAACAGCGGCAGGTCCTCATGGCCCACCCGGTCGAAAAGATTGTTCAACGCCGAGACCAGGTCGGAGCCGTAGGTCACCTCGTCGGCCACGACGCCGAACTCGGTGCCGATCGGATCGGCCATCTCGCGCGACACCATGGCAATCGCCACCGGCACCGGATGGCCTGCCTTCAGCCCGCGCGTGATCAATTCAAGCGCCTCAGGCAGTTGCATCCCGAAACGCTTGTGCCGGCGCTTGCGCATCCAGCGCAATGCCATGACCGGCAACACCGGCAACAGCAAGAGAAGCAGGATAAGGCCGAACAGGAGCGGCAAGCCTTTCCAGATCGCCACGAGCGCCAGGGCGAGAGCGATCCCCGATGTGATCGTCAGGAATTTCGGCAGCGGCGTGCTTATGCCGGACTGCGTGCGCAGGGCGCGGAAGCGGTCGAAGATGGAGGTGCCGCCGTCGATCCCGCGTTCCTTGCGCAATTGGATCAGCACCTGCTCCTGGCTGATCTTGTTCTCCGCGAGCTTCATGCGGCGGTTGATGGCCGTGCGCTTGTCGCTGCGCCCGGCATAGAGCAGATAAAAGCCCTCGGCGATCATGATGCCGGTGAGCGCCGCCGCGGCGTAGATTACGTAGACCGGGCTGAATCCCTCGAACACCGGCCTAGTCCTGCGGCCGGCCGGGTTCGAAATACTTGCCCGGGAATTCGATGCCCATGTTGCGCAGATCCTCGAGGAAGCGCGGGCGGATACCGGTCGCCTCGAAGTGGCCGAGGATCTTTCCGTCCGCCTCCATGCCGGTGCGCACGAAGCGGAATATCTCCTGCATCTGGATGACGTCGCCTTCCATGCCGGTCACTTCGGCGACGCTGGTCACCTTGCGCTTGCCGTCGGAAAGGCGCGTCAGCTGGACGATGATGTCGATGGCGCTGGAGATCTGGCTGCGGATCGACTGCACGGTCATCGGCATGCCGGTCATCCCGAGCATCTGTTCCAGACGCGAGATGGCATCGCGCGGCGTGTTGGCATGGATGGTGGCCATCGACCCTTCATGACCGGTGTTCATCGCCTGCAGCATGTCGAAGGCTTCCTCGCCGCGACATTCGCCGAGGATGACGCGGTCGGGGCGCATGCGCAGCGCGTTCTTGACCAGGTCGCGCTGCTTCAATTCGCCCTGGCCCTCGATGTTGGCCGGACGCGTCTCCATGCGCGCGACATGCGGCTGCTGCAATTGCAGCTCGGCCGCGTCCTCGATGGTGATCAGGCGCTCGTCTTCCGGAATGAAGGCCGACAAAGCGTTGAGCATCGTCGTCTTGCCCGTGCCGGTGCCGCCGGAGATGATCGTGGTCTTGCGGGCATGCACCGCCGCCGCCAGCACCTCGGCCATGTTCTGGGTAATGGCGCCGAATTCGACGAGCTTGTGCAGGCCGAGCTTGTTCTTGGAGAACTTGCGGATCGATACCAGCGGGCCGTCGACGCCGACGGGGCGAATCGCCGCGTTGAAGCGCGAGCCGTCGAGCATCCGGGCGTCGACCATGGGCTGAGATTCATCGACGCGGCGGCCGACCGCCGCGACGATTTTATTAATGATTCTAAGCAGATGCGCCTCGTCCTTGAACGGGATGTGGACCTGCTGCAGCTTGCCGCGCTTTTCGACGAAGCAGTTCTGGTGGCCATTGATCAGGATATCGTTGATCTCGGGATCCTTGAGCAGCGGCTCCAGCGGGCCGAGGCCGACCATCTCGTCGACGATGTCATCGACCAAGGCGTCGAGCTCGGCATTGTTGATTGCCATCCGCTCCTGGCGCGTCTTTTCCGAGACGAAATCATGCACCTGCCGGCGCATTTCATCCCGGGGCAGCCGCTCCAGCGCCACGAGGTTGATCTCCTCAAGCAACATGCGATGGATGCGCACGCGTGCGTCCAGCACCTTGTTGGCGCTCTTTGCGGGGGCTGCCTCAGGCCTGGGCGGCGCCGGTTTGCGGGTCGTCGGGATGATCACTGCATTGTGCGTGACCGGCGCGGGTTCGGGCGCCCGCTGCGGGCGGACGTCGCGGCTCTGCAGGTTGGAGAAGCGGCTGGTCATCCTGCCTTCCTCTTCAGCAAGCCTTTGCCCAGGCCGAACAGCGACCTCGACTTGGCGATCGTCTGGACGGCCTCCTCGGGCAGAATGATCTTCTTCAGGTCGTTGACGACATTGGCGTTAGGGTCGATCGCGTGCAGCGGCACGCCGCGGTCGACCGCCTCGCGCACCAGCCGGTAATTGTTGGAGATGCCGCCGACGAAATGCTCGCCGAGTATCTCCTGAACGTCGGCCTGCTTGATGCCGTTGTCGAACATCTTCTGCTCGAAGCGGTTGACGATGACGTTGGGCTTCACTTCCTTGCCGGCGGTCTCATAGACGGCCTGGATGAGACGCTGCGTATGGCGCAGGCAGGGCACCGTCATCTCGGCGACGATATAGAGCTTGTTGGAACCCAGTAGCACCGTCTCGGTCCAAGGGAACCAGGTGCGCGGCATGTCGATGACGACATTGTCGAAATAGGCCGCCACGAGGTCGAGCATGCGCACCACGACATCGGTCTTGAACGAGCGCATGTCCGAGGGTCGCGTCGGCGCGGCAAGCACGCACAGTCCGCTCGCGTGCTTGGACAGCATCACGTCAAGCAGTTGCCGGTCGAGGCGCTCCGGCTGGTTCTCGATTTCGGTGATGTCGAAGCGCGGTTCGAGGTCGAGATATTCGGCGCAGGCGCCTTGCTGGAAATTGAGGTCGACGACGCAGGTCGAGGCGCCCCGCATCACCGAATGGTGCAGTTGGAAGGCCGTCTGCAAGGCGAGCGTGGTGGTGCCGACGCCGCCGGCTGCCGGCATGAACGTATAGATGTGTGATTCGGTGTTCTCTTCCCGCCCCGGTCCTTGCAGCGCACGGATCACGGAACGCACGAGGTCGGCTGTGGTGATCGGCTTGACCAGGAAATCGGCGACCTTGAGTTGCACCAGGATGCGCACCGCCGCCGCGTTGAATTCCTGGGTGACGACGACCACCGGAACGCTGCCTTCCAGCCGCCGCATGACGCGCTGCAGCGACTCGATTTCCTCGAGCTTGGCTGCATCCATGTCGACGATGACCGTGCCGAAGTCCGCCTCGAGGATCTCGCCGCGCAGTTCGTTGACGCTCTTTTCCAGAGTCAGAAGCTCGATGACCTCGGAGGCCGCAAAAGCCGTCCGCGTGTCCTGCAAGAACGTCCTGTCCGTCGAAACGAGCAGGATCTTCTTGGTCTTGCTACCTGATGCCATCCTCGCCAGCCCATCAATTCGATGTTGTTGATGATGTCGTCGGCGACGACACGGAGCCGGCCTTCGCACCGACGGCAGCGCTCTCGGAACCCGGACGCTGGGCCGGCACCAGAAGCCTTGTGTTCTGCACGCCGTACTTCCAGGGATCGACCATCTGCATGGCGGTGTTGGACGCCTGCGCGTTGCCGGCCGCCAAGGTCACCCCTTCGGCGCGTACATAGTCGTCGCTGGTGCAACCGCCGGCGAAACCGGCGAGCAGCAGAGCGATGCAAACGGGTATGCGCATGGCCTTAATCCTTTGGCAGATCGAGGAAGTGGCCGGACGTGGCGGCAGCCACCGGGCGGGCGGCGCTGCCGTCAGCCAGCGCCACCGGACGCTTTGACGCCGAGGCGTTCACTTCTTCGGTGTTGTTCAGGAAATAGTCGGCGGGACTTGCCGGCTGGGTGCCGTCGGTCGGCTCGACCATCTTCTTCGAGGGATCGACCGGCTTGACCAAGTAGGGCGTGACGATGATCACCAGATCGGTTTCGCGCCGCTGATAGGACTTCGAGGAAAACAACGGGCCGAGCACCGGCAGCTTGCCGATCCCCGGTACCCGCGATGTCGTGATGTCGTTCTGCGACTGCAGGAGGCCGGCGATCATGAAGCTCTGGCCGTTCTTGAGGTCGACCGATGTCCTGGCGCGGCGCACGATGAAGGCCGGAATGGAAATGCCGCTGCTGACCTGGATGGAAGCGGACGGGTCGATCGAGGACACTTCCGGCGCGATGTCGAGGCTGACCAGCCCGTCCTTCAGCACCGTCGGCGTGAAATCGAGGCCGACGCCGTACTTCTTGTAGGTGACGCTGATCTTGCCATTGTCTTCGGAAACCGGGATCGGGAACTCGCCGCCGGCAAGGAAGCTCGCCGTCTGGCCCGAACGCGCGATCAGGTTCGGCTCCGCCAGCCGCCGCGCCAGGCCGCGTTCCTCCAGCGCCTTGATGGCGATGTCGATGGAAACGCCGTTCGACAGCAGGCTGCCGATGATCTCGCCTGTTCCGGCCCCCGTCAGGTTTCCCCCATCCGGGTTCAGAACGACTTTGCGGTTGCCGATGCCATAGGCGAAATTGGCTGCGTATTTAGCGCCGAGATCCTGCCCCGCCTGGCGGTTGATCTCGACGAAGCGGACATTGAGCTGCACCTGCTGCGAGGACGAGATGTTGACCGAGTTGATGACTTCCTCATTGCCGGAAAAGCGTGACGCGATCTTGCTGGCTTTGTCGGCGGCGACCGCATCGTCGGCTTCGCCCGACAGCACGACGCGCCCGTTTGCCGAGCCAACCTTGATCTTGGCGTCGGGCACGCTGGCGCGGATGGTGCTGGCCAGCTGGTCGGTATCCAGCGTCACCTCGATGTCGATGGTGCCGACAAGCTGCTTGTTCTGGTCGAACAGGGCAATGCCGGTGGTACCCAGGTTGTTGCCCAGCACATAGAAGGATTTGTCGGTCAGCGGGTTGACGTTGGCGATCTCCGGGTCGCCGATGACGATCTGGTAGAAGGCGGCGCTCGTCATGATCGTCTTCGGCTTGCCCTTGGCGACCTTGATCGAGGCGTTCTTGTTCGCCGAGACATAGATGACGTCATTGCCCGCCCTTGCCGGCGCGGCGACGGCAAGCACTGTCGCCGCCAGCGCAATCACGCCGAGAAGACGCCATCCCCCGGTCGTCCGAAATGCATCAAACCCGAACATCTTGCCCCGTCCCCGCCGGTCCCCACCGGCTATTGCTGCAGTTCCTGCGGCGGTTGCCGCGAAGGAACCTTGTATTCCTCGACCTTGTCGCCGCGCGTCACGATCACCGTCTTGAATTTCGGCTCATCCTGGTCCTTCGTCACCGCATTGACGAGCGAGGCCGCGCTCGCCTGCGCATTTGCGGCAACCGAACCGCCGAAGGACGAGATGGTCGTCAGCCCGCTTTCGCTGGCGCTGGCGTCGGCGGCCGACCGCAGCGACAACGACAGCGTGCCGACGGTGCGGGCAAGCGCCACCTTCTGCGCCCCGTCGTTGGTCACCTCGATGGTCACCGAATTGGCGACTTGCGGCTCGGTCTTGCGTTCATCGGCGCCCTGTCCGACCGAGAGCACCTTGGCATCGGAGACGACGATCTCGGACGTGACGGTCGAGCCGGCAGCCCCTTGAGCATTCTTGGACACTTCCTGGATGTCCCCAGCATCGCGCGTCAGCACGACGTCGACGCGGTCTCCCGGCGTGATGAAGCCGCCGACGCCGGCGATCTCGTCGGTGCGGATGGTGACGGCCCGCATTCCCGCCGACAGCATGTTGGAAAGCGTGGCGCGGCCGTTCGGTCCCGACAGCTTGGTGAGCAGCACCGGTTCGTTGACCTCGATCGGCGACAGCACGACCCGGCTGCCGTCCGCAAGCAGCTTGTCGATCGTCGGGAAAGCGCCCTGCGGCAGCGAATCCTGCGGCCACGGAATCTCGGCGAGTTGCGGCCGTCCAAGCTCCATGCCGTAGCGCAGCGGCGCTTGCGCCACCACGATGGTCTTGAACTCGACCTTGGGCTGCTGCGGCGCCACGACGACCTTGACCTCGGCCTGAGCCTTCGCCTGGCTCTTGACCCAGAAATCCGCCGCAAAGATCGAGATCGCGCCGAAAACGGCGGCGATGCCGATCATGGTTATGGCCTTGCCCCTCACAATGGAATCCCTGACGCCCGTGGTCTTTTGTTAATTGGGTCTCACGCTAGGCGTTAATGTTAAAGAATCAGGAATCCCGCGACCCGCCGACCGCCCTATTTCGGCCGGCTTGGTTATCGAATGGTTTTGGAATAAGAGACAGTTTGAATCCCTGAACGGAACAGGAACTCGCTCGCCCGCCAAAAGCGTGGCAGTATCGAGGAATGATTCGCATTACCGGACGCTAGGCCCAGCATGGACGACAGCAACGACCTCTTCGGCAAGATGGAAAAGCCGGCACAGCCGGTGCGCGCGCCCTCGCGGCCCGCCGATCCGCTGGTGCAGGCCGCGAAGCGTACGACCGCCGCCCGCGACGGCAGCGAGGGCTACAGC
Source organism: Mesorhizobium sp. CA5 (assembly GCF_020165105.1). Lineage (NCBI taxonomy): Bacteria > Pseudomonadati > Pseudomonadota > Alphaproteobacteria > Hyphomicrobiales > Phyllobacteriaceae > Mesorhizobium > Mesorhizobium sp. CA5. The sequence continues at coordinate 172,353 of NZ_JAIUHJ010000009.1, forward strand.
GCCGCCGATATCGAGGTGCTGGAAGGGCTCGAGCCGGTGCGGCGCCGTCCGGGCATGTATATCGGCGGCACCGACGACAAGGCGATGCATCACCTGTTCGCCGAGGTCATCGACAATTCGATGGACGAAGCGGTGGCCGGCCACGCCACCTTCATCGACGTCGAGCTTTCCGCCGACGGCTTCCTGACCGTCACCGACAACGGCCGCGGCATCCCGGTCGATCCGCATCCGAAATTCAAGAAGCCGGCGCTCGAAGTCATCATGACCACGCTGCATTCGGGCGGCAAGTTCGACTCCAAGGTTTACGAGACCTCCGGCGGCTTGCACGGCGTCGGCGTCTCGGTCGTCAATGCGCTGTCCGACCACCTCGAGGTCGAGGTCGCGCGGGGTCGTCAGCTCTACCGGCAGCGTTTTTCGCGCGGCGTTCCGGTCAGTGGATTGGAGCATCTCGGCGAGGTCCACAACCGCCGCGGCACGAAGACCCGTTTCCATCCTGACGAGCAGATTTTCGGCAAGGGCGCCGCCTTCGAACCGGCGCGCCTTTACCGCATGACGCGCTCGAAGGCCTATCTGTTCGGCGGCGTCGAGATCCGCTGGACCTGCGATCCGTCGCTGATCAAGGACAAGGATCAGACGCCGGCAAAGGCCGAGTTCCATTTCCCCGGCGGCCTGAAGGACTATCTCAAGGCGACGCTGGGCGACGAATTCCAGGTCACGCGCGAGGTTTTCGCCGGGAAGAGCGACAAGCAGGGCGGCCACGGTTCGCTCGAATGGGCTGTGACCTGGTTCGGCGGCGACGGTTTCCTCAACTCCTATTGCAACACCATTCCGACCCCCGAAGGCGGCACGCATGAGGCCGGCTTCCGCAACGTGCTGACGCGCGGACTGCGCGCTTACGCCGACCTCATCGGCAACAAGCGCGCTTCGATCATCACCACCGATGACGTGATGATCTCGGCCGCCGGCATGCTGTCGGTGTTCATCCGCGAGCCGGAATTCGTCGGCCAGACCAAGGACAGGCTGGCGACGATCGAGGCAATGCGCATCGTTGAAAACGCCCTTCGCGACCCGTTCGACCACTGGCTGGCAGACAATCCGCAGGAAGCCTCTAAGCTTCTGGACTGGGTCATCGCGCGCGCCGACGAACGCGTGCGGCGCCGCCAGGAAAAGGAAGTCTCGCGCAAGAGCGCGGTGCGCAAGCTGCGCCTTCCGGGCAAGCTCGCCGATTGCACACAGAACGCCGCCGCGGGCGCCGAGATCTTCATCGTCGAGGGCGACTCGGCCGGCGGCTCGGCCAAGCAGGCGCGCGACCGCGCCAGCCAGGCAGTGCTGCCGCTGCGCGGCAAGATTCTCAATGTCGCCTCCGCCGGCAACGACAAGCTAGCCGCCAACCAGCAGATTTCCGATCTCATCCAGGCGCTCGGCTGCGGCACGCGTTCCAAATATCGCGACGAGGATCTGCGCTACGACCGCGTGATCATCATGACCGACGCCGACGTCGACGGCGCGCACATCGCTTCGTTGCTGATCACCTTCTTCTATCAGGAGATGCCGAACCTGATCCGCGGCGGCCATCTCTACATGGCCGTGCCGCCGCTCTATTCGATCCGGCAAGGCGGCAAGGTCGGCTATGCCCGCGACGACGCGCACAAGGACGAGTTGCTGCGCACCGAGTTCACCGGGCGCGGCAAGGTCGAGATCGGCCGCTTCAAGGGCCTGGGCGAGATGATGGCCTCACAGCTCAAGGAGACCACGATGGATCCGAGGAAGCGCACGCTTTTGAGGGTCGACGTGATCGACGCCGAGCAGGCCACCAAGGATGCCGTCGACGCGCTGATGGGCACCAAGCCCGAGGCGCGTTTCCGCTTCATCCAGGAGCGCGCCGAATTCGCCGAGACGGACGTGCTGGATATCTGAACGCCGTCCGGTCCATAACAGGCTCCGGCACGGAGAACCGGTGTGACCTGGACGCGGTTTAAAGAGCTTGTCGAGAGGCCCTTAAGCGGTCTGACGCAGCCGACCCGTTCGGACTGGATTTTTGCCCTACGCACGGTTTCGGCCGGACTGGTCGCGCTGCTTGCCGCCTATGCGCTGAAGCTCGATCATCCGCAATGGGCGATGATGACGGTGTTCATCGTCGCGCAGCCGGTCGCCGGCATGGTGCTGGCAAAGGGCTTCTACCGGCTGCTCGGCACGCTGGCCGGCGGTCTCGCCGCAGTCGGCATCACTTCACTGTTCGGCGCCGACCCGTGGCTGCTTGTCACCGTGCTGGCGCTCTGGATCGGCGTCTGCACGCTGGTCTCGTCGCTGTTGCGCAATCCGGAAGCCTATGGCGCCGCGCTTGCCGGCTACACGGCGATGATCATCAGCCTGCCGGCCCTCGGACAACCGCATATTGTCGTCGACCTCGCCGTCGCGCGTTGCGCGGAGATCGTGCTCGGCATCGTCTGCGCCGGCGTCACCAGCCGGTTGATCCTGCCAAAGCTCGCGGCCGACGCTATCATTTCCAGGTTGAAGCGCAGCATCCTCGACCTTGCCGAATATGCCGGCGGCGCCTTTTCCGGCGGCGACCCGGCGAGCCTCGCCGCGCTCCAGCGCAAGCTGATCGCCGATGCCCAGACGCTCGCCGAGATGCGCACCTATGCGCGGCTGGAAGCGCCGAGCTTCGCCACCCGCGCCCATCCGGTGCGGCGCACGATCGGCCAGCTTCTGTGGGCGCTTTCGGCGGCGCGCGCGTTGCACAGCCACCGCAGGCCGAAGAACGCGGCGCTCATTCCCGTGCGCAGCGAGCTGAAAGCCTTCGTCGGCGAACTGGCGGCGACGCCCGGCGCGCTCGATGACACCGGGCCCTGGGTGGCGCGGCTCGACGCGATCGCGAGCAAGGCCCGGGAGATGCCCGAACTGCCCAACGATACCGGCTCCAAGGATAACGGCGAAGACAAGGTCGGCACCATCACCCGACTGACCATCGCCGGCGATTTCGCCGAGGCGCTGAAGCAGGTGATGCGCGGGCTGGAGGCGCTTCGCTCGCCTGTCTCCAGCAAATCGAGCGAGCGGGGCCAGCCGGCGCTGGTTGTCCACCGCGACTACCAGGCCGCATGGCGCAATGCCGTGCGCGCCGCGCTGGCGACGTTGCTCGTGGCGATTTTTTGGCTGACGACCAGATGGTCGGAAGCCGCCGGCACCGTCATCCTCGTCGCCGTCGTCTCCAGCCTGTTCGCATCGCGCCCAGATCCCGTGCAGTCCGCCTGGGGTTTTTTCACCGGCACGCTGATCGCGCTGCCTTTTGCCTTCCTTGTTGGCCAGGTCGCGCTGCCGGCGCTGCCGGGCTTCGGCTGGTTCACGCTCTTCGTCGTGCCGATCCTGGTGCCCGCAGCGCTCGGCATGGCCAATCCGCGCCATGTCGGCGTCGCCACCGCCTTCGCCATCAACTTCCTCGCCTTCCTCAGCCCGCATCAGCAGATGATCTACGACCCCGGGCCGTTCTTCGCCGGCTCGGCCTCGATCCTGGTCGGCATCCTGATTGCCATCGGCGTCTTCATTGTCGTGCTGCCCGCCGATCCCTGGGTCACCGTGGAGCGCATCTCGCAGGCGATGCGCGAGGACCTGGCCCGGCTTTGCCTGCATGAGCGCATTCCCCGCCGTTCGGCCTTCGAAAGCCTCGCCTATGACCGGATCAATCAGTTGATGCCGCAGGTCCAGCGGACGGGCCGCAAGGGCGATCCCATTCTCGGCGGAAGCATCGCGGCCGTCACCGTCGGACTGGAAGTGCTGCGGCTGCGCCACGCGCAACTGAACTCCGCCGTTCCGCATGAAACAGTCGAGTCCATCGGCAATTTCCTGCGCGCCCTGGCGCGCGAATTGCTGTTTCGGCAACCGGGCGAGCCGCAGACCGCGACCATCGCGGTGGCGAGGCAATACGCGGCCAGCATCGCCCACCGCAGCGATCGGCTCGAAATACTGCAGATCGCCGCCTCGCTGCGCATCATTGCCGCGGCGATGGAAGATTACCCGGATTTCTTTGCGAAGGGTCGCGCTTAACCGCCTCGGGACGTGTCTGGTTTGGGCCTTCCCGAGAATGGGTCCTTGCTGGACTGGTCGACACCTTTTAGGGTGGACACATGGCGCTCAAGCGGATGGACAACATCGGAATCGTCGTTGAAGACCTCGACGCGACGGTTGATTTCTTTCGTGAGCTTGGCCTTGAACTCGAAGGGCGTGCCACGATCGAAGGAGAATGGGCCGGGCGTGTCACCGGGCTCGGCGATCAGCACGTCGAGATCGCCATGATGCGCACGCCCGACGGCCACAGCCGACTCGAGCTGTCCCGCTTCATCAAGCCGCCCGTCATCGCGGATCACCGCAATGCCCCGGTGAACGCATTGGGTTACCTCCGCGTCATGTTCGCCGTGGACGACATCGACGACACGATTGAGAGGCTCCGCAAGCGCGGCGCCGAGCTCGTCGGCGAAGTCGTCCGGTATAAGGACGCGTATCGGCTTTGCTATATCCGTGGGCCTGAAGGGCTTCTCATAGGACTCGCCCAGGAACTCAGCTGAGGCCTGATATGTGTCCCTAGGCCGCGGCGATGGCCAGCGCATGTCCGCGCGCGTTTTCGCGCAGCGCGTCGAGATGGATCGACTTCACCAGCCCTGCGAGATCGCCCTCGGCCGCTTGGCCGCCGAGTTCCTTCAGCATCAGCCAGCTCACTTCCTGCACGCCGGCGACACGCCGGCCATTGGCGACCTCGCGCCAGACTTTCAGCGCCCTCAGGATGATGCCATGCGTGGCCGGCGCAAGCCCGGCGCTGCGGAACAGCGCCTGCAGCGCAACGTCGTGCCCGCCAGCGAGAAGTGCCGTCACCCGTTGCTCGGATTGTCGGGCTAGAGCCACCAGGGTCGAGCCGAAGAAGTCCACCTTGCCATGCGCGATGGTGCGGATGATGAAACCGGCGGTGAGGTCGCCGCGCAGCCGCAGATGCTCGATCAGTGCGGCATGCTCCTCCATGCGCGTTCCCTCGATCAGCGTGACCGAGGCTTTCACGCAGGCATCGCGCATGACGCGATCGGCGCGCGCCGCCCCCATCATCGCCAGCACCAGCGGCGAACCTTTCAAGGTCTCGCCGAGCTTGACCAGCAACATGTGCCGGCAGTCGGCCGGCAGGCGCCGATCGGCAATCAGCGCCTCGCGCACCAGCGGCAGGTGGCCGTGCCGCTCGGCCATGCGGCGGAAGCTCAGCGAAGCGATCTCGGCGCCGCTGTTGCCGATCAGCGCGGCGCAGGCTTCCGGTTCGCCGATCTCGGCGATCGCCGCCGCCAGCGACATCGAGACGACCGGACGGTTGGCGATCAGCTTCTGCGTCGCCTTCTGGCCGCAGGCGACGCGCTCGACCAGATCGGCGTCGGTAAGCAGCGGCGAACGCGCGAGCACCAGCGCCGCCACTTCCGGCTGGTCGGCGGCCAAGGCGCTGATCACCTGCGGCGGCGCGTGATGGCTCATCGACAGCGCCTCGGCAAGCGCCAGGCGCACCTTGAACGAGGCGTCGTCCAGAAGCAGCGTCAGCGCCGCCTCGGCGGCACAGCGATCCTCGAACGGCAGATCGGAGTTGATATAGGCGCGCGCCAGCGCGCTCGCGGCGGCGGCACGCTCGGAAACCCTTGCCGTATCAATCCATTTTAGAAAATGCGAAACAACCATACCGACCAGCTGCGCCCTTGCCGGAAAGGTCCCGGCTCCGTTGTGAACGGTAGGCTGCAAATGGTTTACGAACGGTTCACCATGTTTCTTAACCGGCTTGATGGGGGCGCAGCCAACGCCTATCAAGCAAGGACATCGGAGGAAATCGAACCATGGCCGGGCTTTATCTGGAAGAGTTTGTCGTCGGCCATGTCTTCCGCCACACGCTGCGCAAGACTGTGACCGAGAGCGACAACATGCTGTTTTCGGTAATGACGTTGAACCCGCAGCCCTTGCACATCGATTTCGACTTTGCCGCGAAAACCGAATGGGGCAAGCCGCTGGTGAATTCGCTGTTCACGCTCGGTCTGATGATCGGCATCTCGGTGAACGACATCACCGTCGGCACCACGGTCGCCAATCTCGGCATGAAGGAAACGGTGTTCCCGCACCCCGTCTTCCACGGCGACACCATCCGCGTCGAGACGACGGTTGTCTCGGTGCGCGACTCCAAGTCGAAACCCGATCGCGGCATCGTCGAGTTCGAGCACCGCGCCTACAATCAGAATGACATTCTTGTCGCCAAATGCACCAGGCAGGCGATGATGCTGAGGAAGGCGGCCTGATGCGCTCGCTGCTGTTTGTGCCCGGCGATTCCGAGCGCAAGCTGGAAAAGGGATTCGAGGCCGGCGCCGACGTGGTCATCGTCGATCTCGAAGATTCCGTTGCCGCCGCCAGCAAGGCGGCGGCGCGCGCGACCGCGGCCGGGTTCATCTCGAGTCAAAGAGACCGGACGGGTTCGGCAATCTATGTGCGGGTCAACGATCTTTCCACCGGCCTGACAGACGCCGATCTCGCGGCGCTCGTCGTGGCGAAGCCCGACGGCATCATGCTGCCGAAGTCGAACAGCGGGCAAGACGTCCAGCAACTGGCGGCAAAGCTGCGCGTGCATGAGGCCGAAAACGGGCTGCCGGACGGCGCCATAAGTATCCTGCCGATCATCACCGAGACAGCGGCGGGCGTGCTGGCGGCGGCGAGCTATGCCGGCGCAAGCGCGCGGCTTGCCGGCCTGACCTGGGGCGCGGAGGATTTGTCCGCGGCAATCGGCGCGCGCGCGACCCGCGACGAGAGCGGCCGCTACACTGACGTGTTTCGCCTGGCGCGCACCATGACCATTCTGGCGGCAGGCGCGGCCGAAGTCGCCGCGATCGACACCATCTTTCCTGATTTCCGCGACATGGCCGCCTTCGAGACAGAATGCCGAGAGGCCGAGCGCGACGGCTTCACCGGCAAGATGGCGATCCATCCGGCGCAGGTGCCGGTCATCAATGCCGCCTTCACGCCGTCCGCCGAAGCAGTCGCGCGATCGCGGGCGATCGTCGATGCCTTCGCGGCGGCGGGAAATCCGGGCGTCGTCGGCATCGACGGCAAGATGTACGACCGGCCGCATTTGCGTCTGGCCGAGCGTTTATTGGCTCGCGCCAGGGCGGCGGGCAGCCTTGCCTGAGCTTACCAGACCATCGGGATCAGTTTGTAGCGCACGCGCGCGGCGTAATCGTCATAGCCTTGCAGGCCGGTTCGCAACGTCTTTTCCTCGATGAAGGTGCGGATGGCGAGCAGGACGATGAAGGCGAGGACCGATGCCAGCCCCCACCAGGAGCCGAGCAGCAGCGCCGTGCCGGCGAAATAGAGTATGGCGCCTGCATACATAGGGTGGCGGACATAACCGTATGGACCGGTGGTGATCACCTTCTGTCCACGCTCGTCCTGGATCCTCACGACAGGCGCAGCGAAGCTGTTTTCCAGCATCGTCAGATAGCAGACCCATATCCCGACGAGCAGGACCAGCACGCCGACGACCTGCCCCCAGACGGGAACTGGCGACCAGCCGAAACGGATGTCGAGCCCCATCAGAGCCAGCCAGGCGAAGATGCCGAACAGCAATATGCTCAGCAATATCTTGTCGGCCGCGGTCTGGGTCTTCTGGATCGGCGGGCGGAGACGCTCATTCATCAGGCCTGGATCGCGCCGGGCGAGCGCGACGCCCATGGTCAGGCTCAGCCCGACCATCACGACTATGTACACCCAAGCTCCGGTCCAGTGCAGCGTGCCGGCCGACAGAAACAGCAGCACGCCCATGATGCCGAACCATACGAATGTCTGGAAAACCAATCTCGAGATCATGACCAACCTTCCATGACGTCCCCCGCCGCTATTGGCCGCCCGCCGCGCCGTTCCTCCGGAAATCCACAAATAGCCCTAACCGGCCCAGGGACCGGCGTAATCCGCGTAGAGCTTTGCCGGATCGGGCCGCGGCCGCTCCGGCGCCGGTCCCTGATAGGAGCCGATATGGACGAAGCCGATGACACGCTCCTGCGGCGACAGCCCGAGGATCGCCCTGCCCTCCGGAACGTCGGAATACCAGTTGCTGATCATGTTGGTGCCATAGCCCAACGCGTTCGCCGCGATCATCAGGTTCATCGCCGCCATGCCGCCCGACAGGAACATCTCCCATTGCGGGATCTTCGGGTTCTCCTTCGGCACCGACACGACGCCGATCACCAGCGGAGCGCGCGAGAAGCGCGCCAGTTCCTGGTTGCGCCGGCCTTCCGGCAGCGGTCCCTCGCGCTGTTCGGCAAGTGCTGCCAGCTTCTTGCCGATCTCGATGCGCGCCTCGCCGCGATAAAGGATGAACCGCCATGGCTCGAGCCGGCCGTGGTCGGGAACGCGCGAGGCGGCTGCGATCATCGTCGCGATCTCGGCATCGCTCGGCGCCGGTTCCTTGAGGTCGGGTATCGGCGCGGAATTGCGGGTGAGCAGGAAGTCGATGATCGGCGACGCCATGGGCGCAAGTCTCCTTAGCATTCAATAGCATTCAATTTTGAGCTGAAGCACGCCATCGGGAGGTCGGGCGGCTCGGGCGGTGGCGTTTTGCGCCGGATAAGAAGCCGCCGCGCAAGGCAGCGCGCTTCTAGAGCATGATGCCGAAAAGTGTGAAGCGGTTTTCGGACGACATCATGCCCTACTTCTTTGACTTAGAGCCGGATTCAGATTTCAGGTCAATTCGACCTGAAATCATTCGGCCCCAGGCCTTGAAATTGCCACCGCCTTGGGCTTCAACGCAAGGCATGTTTGAGGGGATCTTGCGCCTTTTCGTGATCGCACTCGTCGCTGCGTTGTTCGCGGTGCCGGTTTCCTTCGCGCTGGCCCAGAACGCCAACGACATCGGCGACATCAAGCTTCCAGGCATTTCGAGCTACGCAACGCCGAAGGCTGGGACGCCGCTGGCGCTCGGCAACGGCGGCGCCATCACGCTGTCGGCGCAGTTGACCGCCAAGGGCGCCGACATCACCCGCGGCATCGTCTGGCGGGTCTTCAGGCCGCAGCCCGCCAGTGATGGCAAACTGCCGATGGTAGCATCCGCCCATGGCGGCACGGCCGTGTTCCAGCTCGACCCCGGCAGCTATCTTGTCCATGCCTCCTACGGACGCGCCGGCGCCACCAAACGCATCACGGTCGGCAAGGAGGCAAGGCGCGAAAGCCTTGTGCTCGACGCCGGCGGCCTGAAGCTTGACGCGGTAACATCCGGCGGCGCGCCCATCCCGCCGAAGAAATTGCGCTTCTCGATCTATGAAGGCCAAGCCGCGGCCAATGGCGACCGGGCGCTGATCGCCCCCGACGTCGCGCCGAACACCGTGGTGCGGCTGAACGCCGGCACCTACCATGTCGTCTCCACCTATGGGGCGGTCAACGCCGTGATCCGCTCCGACATCCGCGTCGAGGCCGGCAAGCTGACGGAGGCGACCGTCGAGCACCGCGCTGCCGAGATGACGATGAAGCTGGTGCGCGAGCCCGGCGGCGAGGCCATCGCCGACACGTCCTGGTCGCTGCTCAACGAGAGCGGCGATCCGATCAAGGAAGCGGTCGGCGCCTTCGCCTCGATGGTGCTGGCCGAAGGCCAATACACCATCATCGCCAAGAACCGCGACCGTATCTACCAGAAGGATTTCACGGTCGTTGCCGGCCAGAACCAGGAAATCGAGGTCGTGGCCAACGAATCCTCAGCCATCGACCCCGAGGAAGGCGCGGACTGATCGGGCTGATCAGGCCGCCTTGTGCATCCGCTTCGGCAGGAACGGCACGCGGCCACGCTGCGCGGAAGGCGTCGCCAGGTCGAAGACCGCGCGATAGAGGCGATCGAGCAGCGCCTTGCGGTCGCGCAGCGGCTCGAGGTCGCTCCATCTCAGCACGTCGCCGATGCGCACCTCGATCGCCTTGCCCGACAGTCGGGCGAATTCGCGGATAAGCAAGGAGGTGCGCAGCGTCAGCGACGCCTTGCCGATGAACTTCGCCACGCGATTGTCGCGCTCGGCCATGTTCATCGGGCCGCTGACGAGATGGAACAGGCGGCCGTTCTGGCCGGAGAAATGCATCGGGATGACCGAGGCCTTGGCGTCCTGGACGAGCTTGGCCGGGAACATCTTCCACGGCAGGTCGATGGCGCGGCCGAAACCCTTCGGCGCCGTGGCTACGCCGCCGGCCGGGAACACGACGATGGTGACGCCTTCCTTCAACAGCCGCACCGCTTCATGGCGCACCGCCATGTTGTTCTTCAACGCTTCCTTGGTCTCGGAAAAATCGATCGGCAGCGAATAGGGCTCCATCTCGCGGATCCTGAGCAGATCCTTGTGGATCATGACCCGGAACGGCCGGCCGAGCTGCTCGGCCAGCGACAGCACCGCAATGCCGTCGCCGATGCCGAAGGGATGGTTTGCGACGATGACCAGCGGCGTGTCCGGCAGCGCTGGCGGCGGCCATTGCACGGCGTTGCGGACCTTGACGTCGATCAATTCCAGCATGCGGCTGAATACGCGGTCGCCTGTCGGCACAACCTGGCGGCGCCAGAAATCGTAGAGCACGGCGAAGCGGTCGCGCCCCGACAGGCCCTCGACCGAATGGATGAACCAGCGCGTCAGCACCGGTTGATGCGGGTTGGCGTAGGAAAGCTCGGGAAACCGTCTTTCCCGCAGTTTCAACTTGAGCATGGCGGCTCGTTACAAGGCTGGCGTGACAGGCATATGAAATGGCGGTGGACACGCCACCGCCATTCAAGGAAGCGCTGGTAAGTCAGGCTGCGCGACGCTTGCGGTCGGGCGAGACCGCCTCGTCTGTGAGAGACTTCACGGCATCCTCGAGCTTCAGCGATTCCTGGTCGCGGGAGCCAAGCCGGCGGACATTGACGGTTTCCTCTTCCGCCTCGCGCCTGCCGCAGACGAGGATGACCGGCACCTTGGCGAGCGAATGCTCGCGCACCTTATAGTTGATCTTCTCGTTGCGCAGGTCGGCTTCGGCGAGCAGCCCCGCGGCCTTCAGCCGCTCGACCACATTCAAGGCGTACTCGTCCGCATCCGAGGTGATCGTCGCCACCACCACCTGCAGCGGTGCGAACCACAGCGGGAAATGGCCGGAATAGTTCTCGATCAGGATGCCGAGGAAGCGCTCCATCGAGCCGCAGACGGCGCGATGCACCATCACCGGCTGCTTCTTCTCCGAATCCGAGCCGATATAGAAGGCACCGAAGCGCTCCGGCAGGTTGAAGTCGACCTGCGTGGTGCCGCATTGCCATTCGCGGCCGATGGCGTCCTTCAGCACATATTCGAACTTCGGCCCGTAGAACGCACCCTCGCCCGGATTGATCGAGGTCTTGATGCGGTTGCCGGAGCGCGTGCGGATCGTCTCCAGCACATTGCTCATGATCGCCTCGGCATGGTTCCAGGCCTCGTCGGTGCCGACGCGCTTGTCCGGCCGGGTCGACAGCTTCACGCTGACCTCCTCGAAGCCGAAATCAGCATAGGTGGACAGGATCAGGTCGTTGATGCGCAGGCATTCGGCCGCGAGCTGCTCCTCGGTGCAGAAGATATGCGCATCGTCCTGCGTGAAGCCGCGCACGCGCATCAGCCCGTGCAGCGCGCCCGACGGCTCGTAGCGATGCACATTGCCGAACTCCGCAAGCTTTACGGGCAGTTCGCGGTATGACTTCAACCCATGCTTGAAGATCTGCACATGGCCCGGACAGTTCATCGGCTTCAGCGCGAAGACGCGGTCGTCGTCGGTGTCGTCGCCGGCGACCGTGACCTTGAACATCGCATCACGGTACCAGCCCCAGTGTCCGGACGTCTCCCACAGGCTCTTGTCCAGCACCTGCGGCGCATTGACTTCCTGATAGCCGTGCTCGTCGAGGCGGCGGCGCATGTAGTTGATCAGGTTCTGCACCATCTTCCAGCCCTTGGCGTGCCAGAAGACGACGCCCGGTCCCTCTTCCTGGAAATGGAACAGGTCCATCTCGCGACCGAGCTTGCGGTGGTCGCGCTTCTCGGCCTCTTCCAGCAGGGTCTGGTAGGCATCGAGCTGCGCCTGGTCGGCAAACGCTGTGCCGTAGATGCGCGTCAGCATCGGATTGTTCGAGTCGCCGCGCCAATAGGCGCCCGCCACCTTCATGAGCTTGAAGGCATTGCCGATCTGCCCGGTCGAGGCCATGTGCGGACCGCGGCACAGGTCGAACCAGTCGCCCTGTGCGTAGATTTTGAGGTCCTGGTCCTCCGGAATCGCGTCGATCAGCTCAAGCTTGTAGCGCTCGCCCTTCTCGGCGAAGACCTTCTTCGCCTTCTCGCGCGACCACACTTCCTTGGTGAACGGCTTGTTGCGCTGGATGATCTCGCGCATCTTCTTTTCGATCACCGGAAAATCGTCCGGCGTGAACGGCTCGTTCCTGGCAAAGTCGTAATAGAACCCGTTCTCGATAACCGGCCCGATCGTCACCTGCGTTCCCGGCCACAGCTCCTGCACGGCCTCGGCCAGCACATGCGCCGCATCGTGGCGGATGAGCTCCAGCGCGCGCGGATCCTCGCGGGTGATGATCTCGACCTTGCCGGACGTGCCGAGCGGATCGGAAAGATCGCGAACGATGCCGTCGAGGCTATAGGCCACAGCCTTCTTGGCCAGCGACTTGGAGATCGACTCGGCAAGGCCGGCGCCGGTCAGCGCCGCGTCGTAGTCGCGGACCGAACCATCGGGAAATGTCAGGGAAACGGAATTCGGCATCAGGATTCTCCTATCCAGTCCCGCAAACGAGCGCGGGTGGTGAAATGCATGTCGCAGGATGCGTGCGGCTTGCAGAGGGTTAGCCGGAGGCTCCGGCGCGGCAGTCTTTTATGAGGAGTTTCCGCCGACGTAAAGCCGCAACCCGTTCTATTTGATGAGGTCGGGCAAATCCTTCAGGAACGCCGCCCGCGTCGCGAGACCCTTCGGCTCTCCGGTACGCTTGGCATCGACGACCAATTTTGCAAAGACGATGCGACGGCCGTCCTTCTCGGCCCAGCCGACGAACCAGCCGAGCGAGCGCTTGCCGTCCTGGCCGAGCCTGGTGCTGCCCGTCTTGCCTTGTACCGTCCAGTCCCCTACCGCGAAGGTCGGCAGGATCGCCCTGGTCATCTCATGCGCTTTCGCCGACACCGGCATCTTGCCGGCGAGCAGCTGGCGCAGAAACGCCGTCTGCTCGACCGGCGATATCTCGAGCGAGGAATTGATCCAGGATTGCGTCAGCCCGTTGTCCTTGCCGGCATCGCCCGAGACATCCTTGTTGCCATAGCCGAATTTCGACATGTAGCCGGCGAACTTCTCGGCACCGAGCCGCCGCGTGATCTCGCGCGAATACCAGACGATGGAATCGCGCTCCCAGATCGTCGGATCGACGGTCTTTTGGTCGCGCTTCGCCGCCTTGAACTCCGGCTTGTACTCCCAGTTCGGCGTATGCTCGTCGCTCAGGATGCCGGCATCGTAGCCGATCAGCGCCAGGGGCACCTTGAAGGTAGAAGCCGGGCTGACGCGCTGCTCGCAGACGCCGTCCTGGTAAAGTGTTGCGCCGCTTTGCTGGTCCTGGATCAGCGTGCAGTGGATGTCGCCGAGCGGCGCCGATTGCGCCCGCACCGGCAAGCCCAGCATCCAGGCCAGCAGGAAAAGGACGATGGCGAAAATGAAAGGATAGCGGTCCATCTGGCGCATGGCGAAGTCACTCCGGAATGAGATTACAGGAGCGGCTTAGCGAGGCGACTTGTCTCGATTTTGTCTCAAATTCGCAGTGTTCGTGCAGCTTCGCGTTAACCCTACCGGACCGTTAAAATCCGCATCGCGCGGGACGGCGAAGCGATCAGATTTCGGGCTCGCTGTGCCTTTTGCCGATCAGCCAATAGCGCCAGGGCATGAACCAGACATAGCGATGGGCAAGCACCTCCGGCACGCGGTCGATGCCATGCGTCCCAAACGGCCCGCATCGCAGCACCCGGAACAGTCCCATCCAGCTGCCCGCCCACAGGCCATGGCGGGCAATCGCCTCATGCGCATATTCGGAGCAGGTCGGCAGATGCCGGCAGCTGTTGCCGACAAAGCCGGACAGCGTCAGCTGGTAGAGGCGCACGAGCGAGGTCCCCAGGATGCGCCCGGGCGTCTTGCGCCAAGGCCCCGGCCAGTTGCGCCCGCGCTCGATTGGCCGGCCACCATGCGTATGTCCGGGATGGTCGCCCACCCACATCTCCACGGTTGTTTTGCTACGCGATAGATGTGTCCTTCCGATCTCGAACGCAACGCCCTTTCCCCTCATGGCCTGGGGCGACGGATGGGATACCGGTCGGCCACTGGCGCATGGCGCGTGCAACTGCCGGGCCTTTCTTCGCACCAGCCGGCGTGCCGGCTCTTGTCGCGCCACTGAAACGTCGCGATCAGCATGACGTCGCTCAGAATGGCCAGGAACTGGTTCATGGCAGTGCTCCTTTGAGCACCGATTAGACTGCCGCTGGCCTTCCTTCTCAAACGAGTATAATTTCGGCTTCGGATAACCTGAGGTTATGCGATATGAAGCGTGGCCGGCTGCCGCTGACGGCGCTCAGGAGCTTCGAATCTGCCGGCCGGCACCTTAGTTTCAGCCTGGCGGCCGAGGAGCTTTATGTCTCGCAGGCCGCGATCAGCCGGCAGATACGCGAGCTCGAGACCTTTTTGGGCAGACCGCTGTTTCTGCGCCTCCATCGCCGCGTCGAGCTGACGGATGCGGGACATCTGCTACTCGACCGATTGGTCAGAAGCTTCGACGACATCGATCGCGTGCTTTCGGAGCTTACGGCCTCGCCCGCGCAGGCGATTGTCCGCGTCAGCGTCGAACCGTCGCTTGCCGCCATATGGCTGCTGCCGCGGCTCAATCGCTTTCGCCAGTTGCGGCCCGATATCGATGTGTCCCTCGAAGTCGATCCACGGCCGATCGAGTTCCGCAGCGATCAGCCCGAACTCGCCTTGCGTTTTAGCGCCCACGCCACGTCATGGCCGCGTAGCGAGGCCGAGCGCCTGGCCTCGACTGTCGATTCACCGGTCCTGTCGCCGGCGCTGCTCGCCTCCGGCCCTCCGCTGGAAAAGCCGATCGACCTTCGCCATTACACGCTGCTGCATGAGGAAAACCGCCAGGGTTGGGCGCGCTGGTTCCAGACCGCCGGCGTGCCCGCCGACGCAGTGCCCGCGCGTGGCCCGATGCTGGCCGATGTCTCGCTTTCGAAACAGGCTGCCCTGCTTGGCCATGGAGTGGCGCTCGGCGATCTTTTGCAGATCGGCGAGGACCTTGCGTCAGGCGCTTTGATCAAGCCGTTCGATATCGATGTCGCTTCCGGTGCCTATTGGCTGGTGGCCAGGAGCCTACGGAATCTGCCGGAACCCGCCAAGGCATTTGCGGACTGGATACGAGGCGAGTTCGCCGTGAACAGGGGAGCGGCCTGACCGCTGCGCTCAAGCCGCCTGTTCGGCGCGCTTCTTCTCGATCTGGCCGATCGCGTCGACCACCGCGTCGAAGGTCAGCATGGTCGAGGCATGGCGCGCCTTGTAGTCGCGCACCGGCTCCAGATATTTGAGATCGGCGAAACGGCCTTCCGGCGGCGCGCCGTTCTCCTTGAGCATCTTCAGCATGGTTTCGCGCACGGCGCGCAATTCGTCGGCGCTGGCGCCGACCACATGCTGGGCCATGATCGAGGACGAGGCCTGGCCGAGCGCGCAGGCCTTCACGTCATGGGCGAAATCGGTCACCACGTCGCCGTCCATCTTGAGGTCGACCGTGACGGTCGAGCCGCACAATTTGGAATGCGCCCTGGCCGTCGCGTCGGCATCGTCGAGCCGGCCGATCCGCCCTATATTCCCGGCGAAACCGAGAATTTTCGCATTGTAGACGTCGTCGATCATATTTTTCCAATCCGTCGCCGCCAAGCGAACAGGCTTTGCCGCTCTCGCGTCTTCCTTTCGCGCCGCTCGAACCATATATAATGGTCGCAGTCGGGCATCGACAAGGCGACGAAAAAGCCGTTGTCCCTGCTCATCTGTTCACGCCGCTTGCGGGATGGAAATGGGCGATTTTCACCCAAAAGGTCGTGGTCCGTTCAACTCGTCCCACCTTTGAGTGGGACTACGGGAGACGCCTTTATGGATGCCGTCATCAAGAAAATCATGCCCCCGTCCGAATATTTGGAAAAGCCCGTCACCGACCGGCCGAGCGAAGCCGAGGTCGAAGCCGCCGTCCGCACGCTTTTGCGCTGGACCGGCGACAATCCGGACCGCGAAGGCCTGATCGACACGCCCAAGCGCGTCACCAAAGCCTTCCGCGAAATGTTCAACGGCTATGACATGTGCCCGGCCGACGAGCTTGGCCGCACCTTCGAGGAAGTCGCCGGCTATGACGATCTCGTCATCGTCAGGAACATAAAATTCCATTCGCATTGCGAGCATCACATGGTGCCGATTATCGGCAAGGCGCATGTCGGCTATCTGCCTGACGGCAAGGTCGTCGGCCTGTCGAAGATCGCGCGCGTCGTCGACATCTTCGCGCACCGGCTGCAGACGCAGGAGGCGATGACCGCGCAGATCGCAGGCGTCATCCAGGACGTGCTCAACCCGCGCGGCGTCGCCGTCATGCTCGAGGCCGAGCATATGTGCATGGCCATGCGCGGCATCCGCAAGCAGGATTCGACCACGCTGACCTCGACCTTCACCGGCGTCTTCAAGGACACGCCGGAGGAGCAGGTCCGCTTCGTCACCATGGTGCGCGCCGGCGGCTGATCGCCGGCCATCGCCGGCCACTAGAAAGAAAGATCTACCGGCGATGTCGGCACTGCAATTCCCCAAAGCCCCATCCGATAAGAAATCGCTGGAGGAAGGCTCCGTCCTTTCTCCGCGCTTCGATGCGGCCGGCCTCGTCACCGTCGTTGTCACCGATGCCGGCGACGGCATGCTCTTGATGGTCGCGCATATGAATGCCGAGGCGCTGGCGCTGACGCTGGAGACCGGCATTGCCCATTACTGGTCGCGCTCGCGCAACGCGCTGTGGAAGAAGGGCGAAACCTCGGGCAATTTCCAGCAGGTCGTCGAGATGCGCACGGATTGTGACCAAGACGCGATATGGTTGCGCGTCAAAGTGTTGGGCCACGACGCAACCTGCCACACCGGACGGCGTTCTTGTTTTTATCGGACGGTGGGGCTCAGCGACGGCAAGGCGGTGCTTGTCGGCGATGGCAGCAAGCCGCTGTTCGATGCGGACCAGACGTATCGGAAGCCGGTGTGAACCATTCGATATTCACAAACCATTCAGATTCACTATTCTCAAATATCCTTTTGGTAGAAGGGATATGGGACAAGGGAGATCATGATGCTCGAATGGGCGTCATTGCGCAGCAGACCTGACGTTCGGGAGGCCAATGGCCCGGCATCGTCCGGCGGCGCGTCTGACCCGACCTCTCAGAAGAAAATCGGCATTTCGCTGGCGCTCGGCGGCGGTTGCGCCAGGGGCTGGGCCCATATCGGTGTGCTGCGCGCGCTCGACGAGGCCGGCATCGAAGTATCGATGATTGCCGGCACCTCGATCGGCGCGCTGGTCGGCGGCTGCTATCTTGCCGGCAAGCTGGACGAGCTGGAGGAGTTTGCCCGAAGCCTGACCAAGCGGCGCATCTTCGGCCTTCTTGATCTCAATCTGCGCGGCAGCGGTCTGTTCGGCGGCATGAAGCTCGACGCGCGGCTGCGCGAGCATTTGGCCGGCGTCCGCTTCGAGAACTTGTCGAAGCCCTTTGTCGCCGTCACTTCGGAAATTCGCACCGGCCATGAGATCTGGCTGTCGAATGGCTCGCTGATCACCGCCATGCGCGCCTCCTATGCGCTGCCCGGCGTTTTCGAGCCGGTGAACTGCAACGGCCGCATTCTGGTCGACGGCGCGCTGGTCAATCCGGTGCCTGTGTCGGTCTGCCGCGCCTATGAGCAGCCGCTCGTGGTCGCCGTCAACCTGCACTACGACCTGTTCGGCCGCGCCGCCGTGATAAAGCACAGCGCCGGCGAACTGGTCGTGGAGAATGACGCGCCGAGACTCGGCCAGCCCGAGCATCAGGCCCATCATACCCGCCTTGGCATCACCGGCGTGATGGTCGAGGCTTTCAACATCATTCAGGACCGGATTTCGCGCGCCAGACTGGCCGGCGACCCACCGGATATGTCGCTGCAGCCGAAACTCAGCCATATCGGCCTGACCGAATTCCACCGCGCCGACGAGGCGATCAGCATCGGCTACCAGGCGACGAAGGCGCAGATCAGCGAACTGACCCGGCTGCAGTCCGTTCTGGTGTGATTGCAGTCCACCGCCATTCTCAAGGTGGCCGGCATCACCTGAATATCAGCCCACCTTACGCCAGCGCCGCATCGCTGATGCGGAACTGCACCATGCGGTTGCCGTTCCAGTAATTGCCCGATAACGAACCGGCGATATGCACGGTCCTGCCCCTGTTCTTAAACAGGAATTCGCCGAGCGCGGTGTCGACCGCACGGAACGCTATGGCTTGGATGTTGCCGCCGCTTTGCGACTGCAGATCCACGCGGATGTGGTTGGTGCCGATCGCGCGCGCGTCGGTCAGCCGATGGCGCGGCAGCACGAACACCGGCGCGATGTGCCCGGCCCCGAACGGCCCGGCTTTCTCCAGCGCGTCGAGCAGCGCGATCGTGGCGCCCTCGGCGGCCAAGGCGCCGTCGATCGCCAGGCTCTCCTCGTTCTGCAGCCGGAACACGTCGGCCGCGGCGCGCTCCTCAAAAAAGGCGCGCAGTTCGCCGAGCTTGGAGCGCTCGACGGTGATGCCCGCAGCCATCGCGTGGCCGCCGCCCTTAACGATCAGCCCGGCCTCGGCAGCCTCGCGCACCAGCCGGCCGAGATCGAAGCCGGTTACCGAGCGGCCGGAGCCCGTGCCGATGCCGGTCGAGTTGAAGGCGATGGCGAAGGCCGGCCGGCGCGCATGATCCTTGAGCCGCGAGGCGATCAGCCCGACGATGCCCGGATGCCAGCTGTTGCTGGCGGTGACGATGACTGCCGGACCGTTGCCGCCCGCAAGTTCCGCATCGGCCTCGGCGCGCGCCTGCGCCAGCATCTCCTGCTCCATCTGCTGCCGTTCCTGGTTCAGCCGGTCCAGCGTCTCGGCAATGCCTGCCGCCTCGACGGGATCGTCGGTGGCCAGAAGCCGGCTGCCGAGCGCGGCATCGCCGATGCGGCCGCCGGCGTTGATGCGCGGGCCGATCAGGAATGACAGATGGAAGGTGTTGATCGGCTCGCCGATGCGCGAGACCCGCGCCAGCGCCGCCAGCCCCTCATTCTTCTGTTGGCGCAACACCTGCAGCCCCTTGACGACGAAGGCCCGGTTGACGCCGGTGAGCGGGACCACGTCGCAGACCGTCGCCAGCGCCACCAGATCGAGCATCGAAAGCAGATCGACCGGCGCGGCGTCCGGCAGCCTCGCGCGCAGCACTTTGGCCGTCTGCACCAGGCACAGGAAGACGACGCCGGCCGCGCACAGATGTCCCTGCCCCGACAGGTCGTCCTCGCGATTGGGATTGACCACGGCGTCCGCCGCCGGCAACGGACCGCCGACCTGATGATGATCGAGCACCACGACATCGGCGCCGGCTTGCCTGGCCGCGTCGATCGACGTCGCGCTGTTGGTGCCGCAGTCGACGGTGACGATCAGCTTCGCGCCGCGCGAGATCAAGTCCCGCATCGCTTCCGGATTGGGCCCGTAGCCTTCGAAGATGCGGTCCGGGATGTAGATTTCCGACGGCACCGAAAAATGGGTGAGAAAGCGTTTGATGAGTGCCGACGAGGCCGCGCCGTCGACATCGTAATCGCCGAAGATCGCCACTTTTTCGTGGGCGACGACCGCATCGGCCAGCCTCGCCGCCGCTTTCTCCATATCGGTCAGCGATGCTGGATTCGGCAGAAGCTCGCGAATGGTCGGATCGAGGAAGCGCGCGGTCTGCTCCACGCTGACGCCGCGCCCGGCAAGCACTCGCGCCACGATGTCGGGCACGCCATGGCCCTGCGCCATGGCCAAGGCGGCCATGTCCTGGCGCTCGGTCAGCCGGTGTTCCCACGAAACACCGGTCGCCGACTGCCTGACATCGAGGAAGAACCGTTTCTCGCCCGTCATGCGACGCGCCGTCTGCACATCATCATTGCGCAGATATCAATATGCGACGGCCGGAGCAATTGCGGGGAAGCGGGCAAACCGGGAAAGGTGTGGAACGTTTTCCTCGAATTGCGGCAAAGCGCCCGGACGAAGGCAAATCAGAACTTATCCAGATCCTGGTGACGCGCCTTGATCTCGCGCACCGTGCGCGAGGACGACCGCAGCACGATGGTGTGCGTGGTGATGAAGGTGCGGCCGAACTTCACCCCGTCGAGCAAATTGCCGTCGGTGACGCCGGTCGCCGCGAACAGCACGTCGCCCCGCGCCATGTCCTGGGCGCGATAGATCCGCTTCGGGTCGGAAATGCCCATTTGGTGCGCGCGCGCCACCTTCTCCGGCGTGTCGAGGATCAGCCGGCCCTGCATTTGTCCGCCGGTGCAGCGAAGTGCGGCCGCCGCCAGCACGCCCTCCGGCGCGCCGCCGGTGCCGAGATAGATGTCGATGCCGGTCTCGTCCGGATCGGTGGTGTGGATAACGCCGGCGACATCGCCGTCGCCGATCAGCCGGATCGCCGCACCCGTGGCGCGCACGGCGTCGATCAGCTTGGCGTGACGCGGCCGGTCGAGGATGCAGGCGGTGATATCGGAAACGGCCACGCCCTTGGCTTTGGCCAGATTGGCGAGGTTTTCGGCCGGCGAGGCGTCGATGTCGATCAGACCTTCGGGATAGCCGGGGCCGATAGCGATCTTGTCCATATAGACATCGGGCGCGAACAGCAGGCTGCCCTTTTCCGCGATGGCGATGACGGCCAGCGCGTTGGGCAGGTTCTTGGCGCAGATCGTCGTGCCCTCGAGCGGATCGAGCGCGATGTCGACGGCCGGACCTTTGCCGGTGCCGACCTCCTCGCCGATATAGAGCATCGGCGCCTCGTCGCGCTCCCCCTCGCCGATCACCACCGTGCCCTTGATGGCCAGCCGGTTGAGTTCCTGGCGCATGGCGTCGACCGCCACCTGATCGGCAGCCTTCTCATCGCCGCGCCCGCGCAGCCTTGCCGCCGCGACGGCGGCCCGTTCAGTGACGCGCACGACTTCCATCGTAAGGATCCGGTCGAGACCGGCAGCGATGTCCTGGGCTATGTTCATGGAGAGAAATTCCTCGTGAAACTCAACCTCCCGCCAGAGGTGGGCTTCTTCTGACAAAGCTCCATGACAACGGCAAGACTTGCCCCTTCAATTTTTGAAATGACAGCAAAATCAATCGATTGAAGACGAAACCGGACTTGATTTATTCCGCCCGCTCGATGCGGATCACCTGCGGCTTGTCGGTCAGATGACCGTCCTTGGTGATGCCTTCGACGGCCTTGCGCACCGCCGCTTCCATCGTCTCGTGGGTAACGAGGATGACCGTTTTCTGCGCCTGCGTTTCCGCGCCGGCCGCCTGCTGGACGATCGATTCCAGCGAGATGTCGTTGTCGGCCATGCGTTTGGCGATGGCCGCGAAGACGCCGGTGCGGTCATGCACGGTCAACCGGATGAAATAGCCGCCGGCATGGCTGCGCATCTGCGCTTTCTTGTAAGGCTTCAATTCCTTCGCCGGCCAGCCGAAGACCGGGCCATGCTGGAAGCCCGGTCGGCTCTTGGCGATGTCGGCGATGTCGCCGACGACCGCCGAGGCGGTGGCATTGCCGCCCGCGCCAGGACCCGAGAGCAAGAGCTCGCCCAGAATATCGGTCTCGATCGCCACCGCGTTGGTGACGCCATGCACCTGCGCGATGACCGACGCCGTCGGCACCATGGTCGGATGAACACGCTGTTCTATGCCGCTGTCGGTGCGCTGCGCGACGCCGAGCAGCTTGATGCGGTAGCCGAGATCGGCCGCCGCGCGGATGTCGGCCTGGGTGATGTTGGAGATGCCTTCCATATAGATGTCGCCGGCGGCGATCTTCGTCCCAAACGCAAGGCTGGTCAGGATCGACAATTTGTGCGCCGTGTCGTGGCCTTCGATGTCGAAGGTCGGATCGGCTTCGGCGTAGCCCAGCCGCTGCGCGTCCTTCAGGCAGACGTCGAAGGAGATGCCTTCGGCTTCCATGCGCGTCAGGATGTAGTTGCACGTGCCGTTGAGAATGCCGAAGACGCGGGTCACCGCGTTGCCCGCCATTGCCTCTCGCATCGTCTTGATGACCGGGATGCCGCCGGCCACCGCCGCCTCGTAGTTGAGCAGCACACCCTTCTTCTCGGCGATCTCGGCAAGCGCCACGCCATGCTTGGCAAGCAGCGCCTTGTTGGCGGTCACGACATGGCGCCCGGCCTCGAGCGCCGCTTTCACCGAGAGCCGCGCCGGCCCCTCGTCACCGCCGATCAGCTCGACGAAGACGTCGATATCGGCCTTTTCGGCCAGCTTGACCGGATCGTCGAACCATTTGGCGACGCTGAGATCAATGCCTCGGTCGCGTTTCGGATCGCGGGCCGAAACGGCGGTCACAACGATGTCGCGACCGCACTG
This sequence comes from Mesorhizobium sp. CA5, assembly GCF_020165105.1. Lineage (NCBI taxonomy): Bacteria > Pseudomonadati > Pseudomonadota > Alphaproteobacteria > Hyphomicrobiales > Phyllobacteriaceae > Mesorhizobium > Mesorhizobium sp. CA5. The sequence goes on from NZ_JAIUHJ010000009.1 coordinate 195,041, forward strand.
CCGGGTAAGCTCGGCCGCCTTGTCGCGCAGCACGCGCGCCACCGAGGCGCCCACCGTGCCAAGGCCGGCAATTCCAACACGCAATGCTTCAGCCATGACCGGCGACGCCCCTCAACTTGCAAAAAATGTCAGGTGCAAAAAATGTCAGGCAACTCAACGATGAGCGGCTAAAGGCACCACATTGTTGGGCTGCTTGGCGGTGGTCGCGAGGAACTTCTTGATGTTGCGCGCGGCCTGGCGGATCCGGTGCTCGTTCTCGACCAGCGCCAAGCGCACATAGTCGTCGCCATGCTCGCCGAAGCCGACGCCCGGCGCCACCGCGACATCCGCATGCTCGATGAGCAGCTTGGAGAATTCCAGCGAGCCGAGATGGCGGAACGGCTCCGGGATCGGCGCCCAGGCGAACATCGACGCGGCCGGCGCGGGAATGGTCCAGCCGGCGCGGCCGAAGGAATCGACCATCACGTCGCGCCGCTTGTGGTAGACCTCGCGCACCTCCTCGATGTCGGCGCCGTCGCCGTTCAGCGCATGCGCCGCCGCAACCTGGATCGGTGTGAACGCGCCATAGTCGAGGTAGGATTTCACCCGCGTCAGTGCCGAAATCAGCCGCTCGTTGCCGACCGCGAAGCCCATGCGCCACCCGGGCATGGAAAAGGTCTTCGACATCGAGGTGAACTCGACGCAGACATCCATCGCGCCCGGCACCTGCAGCACCGACGGCGGCGGATTGCCGTCGAAATAGATTTCCGAATAGGCGAGATCCGACAGGATGATGATGTCGTTCTTCTTCGCGAAGGCCACCACGTCCTTGTAGAAATCGAGCGAGGCGACAAGCGCCGTCGGGTTCGACGGATAATTGAGGATCAGCGCCAGCGGCTTGGGGATCGAATGGCGGATGCCGCGCTCGACCGCCGGGATGAAGCCGTCATCGGGCTCGACCTGCAGTGAACGGATCACCCCGCCCGACATAATGAAGCCGAAGGCATGGATCGGATAGGTCGGATTGGGGCACAGGATGACGTCGCCGGGCGCGGTGATCGCCTGCGCCATGTTGGCGAAGCCCTCTTTCGAGCCCAGCGTCGCCACCACCTGCGTGTCGGGATTGAGCTTCACGCCGAAGCGGCGCTGATAATAATTGGCCTGGGCGCGGCGCAGGCCCGGAATGCCGCGCGAGGCGGAGTAGCGATGCGTGCGCGGATCGCGCACCACTTCGCACAATTTGTCGACGATGGCTTTCGGCGTCGGCAGGTCCGGATTGCCCATGCCAAGGTCGATGATGTCGGCGCCGCGCGAACGGGCGCTGGCCTTCAGCCGGTTGACCTGCTCGAACACGTAAGGCGGAAGCCGGCGGACCTTGTGAAATTCTTCCATTTCAGTTCCAGACCATCAGAGTTTCGGCGCGCGATATAGACCTAATTGCAGCTAGGGTCGAGGGCGGGGTCGCATTTGCCCTCGATCTGCTTCAGCGTGTCGGCGCCATGCGTCTTGGCCAAAGTGTTGAGCGCGGCCGAATTCGCCGGCGCCTTGACACCGCTGCCCTTGGCAATCTGCATCTGCTCCTCGGCCTTGAGCTGGGCGAGGTTCGCCGCGGTCTCTTCCTTGGTGAGCTGCTTGGCGGCCACCTGCGGCGGGATGTTGAGGTTCGGATAGGAACCAGTGTCCCTCGGACCTTCGGTCAACGCCGTCGGCGCATTGTTCGTGCTGGTGCTGGTGCAGCCGGCAGCGGGCAGCAGGATGCCGACCAGCCCCGCCATCAGCGCCATGCGGCAAATCGAACCCGGCTTGAGAAAAAAAGTCCCGCCAACATTAATCGTCATATTGTTTTCCTGGCAGCCGGGTTAGAGCGAATTGGACCCGGTCAGATGTCCCATGGTAATATGTCAAGAAAACGCTCCGGGAGGAACCCCGCGAACCATGTCCAAACCTGACGATTCGGACAAAGCGGAAAATGGCGGACCTTCGGCCATCGAGCAATATCTGGTGAAGGATCCCGAGCGCTTTGCCCTGAACATGGCGCGCATGGTCGAGCAGGCTGGCAAGGCGGCTTCCGCCTGGGCCGAACCGCGCGAGAAAGGCGAAGTGCGCGACCATGTCGCCGAACCCGTCGTCGACATGGTCAAGACCTTCTCAAAGCTTTCGGAATACTGGCTGGGCGACCCGCAACGCGCGCTCGAAGCGCAGACGCGGCTGTTTGCCGGCTACATGACCGTTTGGGCGAACGCCATCCAGAAGGTCAATCCCAACGCCGAAGCGCCACAGGACGCGGTTCAGCCCGAGCGCGGCGACAAGCGCTTCCAGGACCCCGAATGGGGCCGCAACGCCTTCTTCGACTTCCTCAAGCAGGCCTATCTCGTCACCTCGCGCTGGGCGAACGAGCTTGTCGAGCATGCCGAGGGCCTGGATGAGCACACCCGCCACAAGGCGAGCTTCTACGTCAAGCAGGTGTCGAACGCGGTCGCCCCGTCGAACTTCATCCTGACCAATCCCGAGCTGTTCCGCGAGACCATGGCCTCGAACGGCGAGAACCTGGTGCGCGGCATGAAGATGCTGGCCGAGGACATCGCCGCGGGCCGGGGCGACCTGAAGCTGCGCCAGGCCGACTACACGCCCTTCGAGATCGGCAAGAACATCGCCACCACGCCCGGCAAGGTCATTGGCCGCAGCGATGTCGCCGAGATCATCCAGTACGATCCGGTGACGGAGACGGTGCTGAAACGGCCGCTGCTGATCTGCCCGCCATGGATCAACAAATTCTATATCCTCGACCTCAACCCGCAAAAGTCCTTCATCCGCTGGGCGATCGAGCAGGGCCACACCGTCTTCGTCATCTCCTGGATCAATCCCGACGAGCGTCACGGCGCCAAGGGCTGGGAGGCCTATATCCGCGAAGGCCTGCAATTCGGCCTCGACATGGTGGAAAAGGCGACCGGCGAAAAGGAAGTCAACGCCATCGGTTACTGCGTCGGTGGCACGCTGCTGGCTGCCGCGCTGGCGCTGTTGGCGCAGGAAGGCGACCACCGCATCAGATCGGCCACCTTTTTCGCCACCCAGGTGGACTTCACCTATGCCGGCGACCTCAAGGTGTTCGTCGACGAGGACCAGGTCGCCGCGGTCGAGCGCTCGATGAACGAAAAGGGCTATCTCGACGGCACCAAGATGGCCACCGCCTTCAACATGCTGCGCTCGGGCGACCTGATCTGGCCCTATGTCGTCAACAACTACATGCGCGGCAAGGAGCCCCTGCCCTTCGACCTGCTCTACTGGAATTCCGATTCCACGCGCATGGCGGCGGCCAATCACTCATTCTACCTGCGCAATTGCTATCTCGAGAACAATCTCTCGCGCGGCACGATGGAGCTTGCCGGGCGCACCGTCTCGCTGGCCGACATCACCATCCCCGTCTACAACCTGGCCACGAAGGAAGACCACATCGCGCCGGCGCTTTCGGTGTTCCTCGGATCGCAGTTTTTCGGCGGCGACGTCGAGTATGTCATGGCCGGTTCCGGTCACATCGCGGGCGTCGTCAACCCGCCTGCCGCCAGGAAATATCAGTACTGGACCGGCGGCAAGCCGGTGGGCGACTTCAGCGCGTGGCTTGCCGCGGCGCACGAGCATCCTGGTTCATGGTGGACGCACTGGCAGCACTGGATCGAGGCCCAGGACGACATTCGCGTACCCGCCCGCAAACCCGGCAAGCGTATGAAAACCTTGGGAGATGCGCCGGGCACCTATGTCAAGGTGCGTGTGTAACGGGCTGTAATGTGTGGTGAGTTGACGGGCCGCCAAAACAGGGCGAAATGGTGGCGTCAATCGTTCGGCGGCCTCAAATCACCTTCCGACGCAGAATAATTCCGAGGCTTGCAGATTCGACACACGTCCCGTTTCCGGTTGGGAACAGGAGGGTTATCGCGGCGCGATACTGGAGTGGCGCGGCGATGACGAACCGACCGGATCTCGAGGGGGAATTTGTTTTGAAATCAGCAGGTTGGCGTCTTGCACGAGGGGGAAGCTGCAGCATTGCGGCAGCGCTTTTCTCCGTGCTCCTGGCCTCCTGCACATCGACCGGCGACCCAACGATGTCGGTCGTTTCGCCCGCCTACAATTCAACTGCCGGCGAAATGAGCGCGACATCCAGCGCCAAGACTGCGACTTCGGCCGATTCGTCCTTGCAGGCATCGGCGCCGGCCGAAGCGACGTCGACCGTGATGAGCGAGGGCGATGCGCCTTTGCCCGAGAAGGTCGCCTATGTGCCGGAGACGCGGCCGGACGGCACGTTCCCCATCGCCATTCCTGCCGGCGCCCAGGCCATTGCCGGGAGCACGCCGCAACCGCTGGTTCAGCAGGCGCAAACGGCGGAACAGACGCTAGCCGTCGCCAAGCAGGTCGCCGCCGGCGATGCCGCCACCGTCGCGTCGAAGGCGCAGGCGACCACGCAGGCCATGAGCAACGGCGTCTATGTGACCGCGGCCGAGCCGGCGCAGCCGCAGATCGCCGCGCCGAAGAAGAGCCTGTTCGCCTCGCTGTTCAGCACCACGCCGGCTTCGGCCGCCCCCGCCCCCCTGATCAACAATGCGCGCTCCGGCGACCAGCCCGCCGCGCAGGCCAAGACCACGCCGCCGCCGGCCAAGCCGATCGTGACGCTGGCCTCGGCGACCCCGGCCGAAAAGCCGGTGCAACTGGCCTCGCTCGACAACCCGAGCAATCACATCACGGGCGCCGACGCTCTTCCCGGCGTGCGCCAGACGGCGCTGTTCGAGATCAAGCGCAAATCCGGCATCGACGACGAGAGCGACGTCGACCTCAACGAGGACGAAGGCGGCGGCGGTTCCTACCAGGTGGCGTCGGCCGCCGGCTTGGCCAGGCTCGCGCCCAATGGCCTTTTGAAACAGAACGAAAGCGTCGACGTCGCCTGCCTCAAGCCGTCGCTGGTACGGGTGCTGAAGACGATCGAGGGCCATTTCGGCCGCAAGATGATCGTCACCTCCGGCTATCGCGATCCCTCGCGCAACCGCCGCGCCAACGGCGCCAAGAACTCGCTGCACATGTATTGCGCCGCCGCCGACATCCAGTTGCCCGGCGTGTCGAAATGGGAACTGGCGAGCTACGTCCGCTCGATGCCCGGTCGCGGCGGCGTCGGCACCTACTGCCACACCGAATCCGTCCATATCGACGTCGGCCCCGAGCGCGACTGGAACTGGCGCTGCCGCAGGCGCAGCGGCGGCGGCGAGGACGGCTGATACGTTTGGCCTGGTCTGGAGCGGCATGGCCGGTTTTACCCGGTTGCGAGCCGATCGCCGCCAACGCCGACATTCGTCTCAACACGTCACCACAGACGTCAGTTTCAACACGCCACCACAGACGTCGGCGATTAGCCAAAGCCCTTCGAACTTCGTCATCCACGGGCGGAGCGGGAGCGAAGCGGACGCGCAGACCGAGGATCCATCCTTGACCTTGACCGCGGAGTGCAGCGGCGCAAGTTCTGCACCGGTGCGGCACGTCAGCCTCGCGGAGTCTATGGTCTGCGCGCGTCGCTTCGCTCCTTGCTCCGCCATAGAATGACGATCGCGAGGATGTTCCGGCTAATCTCCAGGGATGCGCGGCCAAGCGAAACCGCCACCCGAGGGGCTTTGTGCCGCCTTTGAAAAAAGTTGTCGCATATGGCGGCAGATGGGTTGCCGGTTGGCAACAACGCAATTATAAGCCGCTTCGTCTGAGCGCGCCCATCGTCTAGCGGTTAGGACACCGCCCTTTCACGGCGGTAACAGGGGTTCGATTCCCCTTGGGCGTACCAGACTTTTCAAGAACTTAGCGACGCTTATGCCGACTCTGTCCAATCTTTGGCCAATGTCGGGCTCGAATCCGGCTTGGTCCGGTGTCGCGTTGACGGTTGGTTAACGTTACGTTACCCTCTCATTAGCTGTTGCTAAAGAAGGGGTAACGCTATGAAAACGGCAATCGTTTGTGCGGCTCTCGTTCTCGCGGCGTCAAGTGCCGCTGTGGCCCACGATAAGAAGCCAACGCTCACTGCCCAAAAGACATGTGCAGGGCTGTCGATCAAGGCGACTGCAGCGGCCAAACTTGACTGTACTGCGACCGGAACCGCCAATTCACCACAGACCGAGGTTGGCAGTTCCAAGCCCCGCCTTGGCTACGAGACGAGCCGTCCCGAAGTGTTCTCTTTCGGACTTTAGTTACTGGCGTGCCCGCCCCAATGAGGCAGCGGGCCGCTCAAAGATCGGTGGTGCAGATCGTGTTTTAGTTGATTGCCGAATGCGTCTCGCCGGTCAGGCGCCCTGACGGCCGAAGGTCTCTGCCGCCAGGGCTTTCATCTCCGCAGTCACAATGAATTTCGCCACGCAAACGCGTTCCTGGCTCCCATCACAGGCGCGCTGGTTAACGAAGTAAGACACCCGGAACAGATTGGCTGCCATCGAGAACCCTCGCTGCCACCACCACCGCCGCCCGTCAGTAACGCTCTCCGCACTTATGAGCTTAGTTCAAGCCAGCCCCGTCATGTGGACGAGCCGAAAAAGCCCATGGCCGATCGCGAGCATGAATTCACCATGGTTGGCGGCCAAATCCCAGCCGAAGAACGCAGCCCAACAAAAGAGCACCAAAGTAAAGCGCATTAGCGAATTCTAATGTGCGATAGTTGACCAAACCTTTACGCAATGACCGCATTCCGGCGCCTGGAAATCGGTGGAAAAGGTATAGAAACCTATATCAATGCATAGATGCTAATTTAGCCTCGCTTTAGCCGACTCTACCCACCCCTACCGAGTCGGCTAAGGCCCGGCGGTTCACCCAACGCAAACCCCAACGCGGAACTGTCGGGCCGCTCCATGGCTAAGGCGTCCACCCCTTACGCTGCTCTGGCCGCGACCACGTAAGTGGACGCAGAGGCAAGCGAGCCCGCAATGAACGAAAAAAAACGTCAGGAGCCCATAGCTCAGTTCCTTGAGAAAATGGCCGAGAAATGCCGTGTCGGCGGCTGTATCGACAGCAAGCGCTCGTACATCTGGACTGTTGCCAGCCATAAGCGTGACCTCTACATCGCCCAAGCGGCAACTGGCCGTTCACTCAAGATCAGTTTGCACGCGAGTGGCCGCTTTAGGGACGCTTTCGAAGACGGATTTCACCGGAGTCTAGTCGAGCTAGGAATCGTGGATCCCGCTGCAAATCGGGCTATTACCGTCTGGGATCGGCCTGATGGGAATGGCAGGCTGCACAGTTAGCCGTGTCGATCCTGCAATCTATTTCAATATCGACTTCAAACAATCGGACTTCACTAAAGCGACCACCCTCTTTCAAGTCGAACCCGGCAATGCCCTTGAGATCGGCATGTTCATGTCTGAATGCTTCACAGATAAACTTGAGGGAATTCTGGCGAAGGTTGGCACGCCAGTCTGGTACGCGGACCTTGGGGATGCTGGAACGTTCTCTATCGTCGTCCGTCAGCGGACATTCGACCCTATCACCTCGCTGCCAATGCCCGTGACTTTGCCAAATCGGGCAATCTTCGACCCTGATCAAGTGCCGACCGAAGAAACCCCGGTGAAAACGGGATTCCGCGCGTTGCTGTATAATGACCCGGTCGCGGAAGGCGCGCTGCGTGTGTTGGATGTGGGCGGAGTCACCCTCAGCAAGCCAGCACGCCTGGCCACCTAAGCAGCCGGGTCAATTGCGACACATGTCGGGTTCTCACTAGACTAGGCATCACAGCTCAAGCCTTCGCTGTTTTGCATCTCGACAAGAACTTTGCGATCCGCGGCTCGATGGGCACTCGATAAAAGGCCCTCATATTTGATATCGGCCGCCGGAATCTATTAGAGTTCGGCTCGACATAAAAAGCGAAATCCGACATGTGATCGTGATTAAATATCGTGCAGTAAATTACCTGCCCGACTACAGCAAAACCTCTTTTTCAGCAAATCCGCCGCTCACGAACTCACGCAATAGCTGATCATTCTTTGCGTTCAGCGTGACTGTAAGTTCGTCGCCAGCACCAATGGCCGTCGAGAGCTTCCAGGGTTGTGGCAGCGTTGACAATCAGGTTGCGCAGCGCGCGGCGGCGCAGGCCGAGCGCGCCGGAGCGCCGTTATCTCGGTCTCGATGTCGCGGATCAGCCGGTCCAGTTCCACCGCGTCCTGGTTCACCTCCTCGCGCACCAGGCGGATGGCGCTGTCGGCGATGCGGTCGAGCTCGTGAAGATCGCTCAGCCATTTTTCGCACTCCCTCAAGAAACTCGTCTCTGAGCCGCCAAGGACGCGCAGTTAGCTATCGCGCAGTTAGTTATCTAGCCGCGCCCAGAGGCGGGCCTGTGAAGGTCAAACCGAAACGCGCCCCGATTGCCGCGATCTGATCCATGTCATCCGGGATTCGGCACTTGTGTTTGGCCATCTCCACGAAGAAGCCTTCGAAGCCGCCGGGCGTCATGATGGTGAGCATTCTGGCGGGTCGATCGCCGATCACCCGAAATGCATGCTCGATTCCGCGCGCAACGTGCACGACACAGCCCGGGCCGACTATGCGCGTTTGACCGTTCATCCAGAACTCTACTTCGCCGGACTGGATCTGGAAGGTCTCGTCCTCGTTATTGTGGATGTGGCGCGGAGGACCGTAGCCGGGCTGATCGAGGCTTTCGAACATTCCCAGCCGCGAGGCCGTTTGCTCCGCCGTGAGGCAAATCCGGTAGGACGTTCCAAGCCACTGGACGCTGTAGGGTACTGAAGCAACGGCCACCGAAACCTCCCGCGATCCGACGTCATTTTCGACGCAGGGAAGTTGCCAGAACCGATTTCATAATTGAAATCGATAGCTGATATAAAATATATTCGGCGAATGAATTTATCGAGCTTCGACCTCAATCTCCTGCGGGTACTCGACGCGCTGCTGCGCGAGCAATCGACCGTAAAGGCCGGAGAACGCATCGGTCTGTCGCAACCGGCGATATCGGCCAGCCTGGGACGACTTCGGAATTTTCTCGGCGATCCGCTGTTCGTGCGCCAGGGACAGCATATCGTGCCGACACAATACGCCCGGAACCTCGAGCTTCCGCTTCGCCGCATCCTTGATGAACTGTCGGCGCTGCTTGCCGGGCCTGGCAGCTTCAATCCGGCCGAAGCCGAGCAAAGCTTCAAGATCGCAGGTTCGGATTTCTTTGCCGAGATGCTGATGCCTGCCCTGGCCAATGCAATCTCCGGGCTTGCTCCCAAAATACTGATCCAACTGGTGGATCTTGTGCCCGACGACTATGTCGGCACGCTCGAAAAGCACGGTATCGACCTTGCCCTCGTTCCCAAGGTCGATTTCCCCAGTTGGATCGACTATCTTCCTGCCTTCCGGTCGACATTCGTGACGATCGCCCGCGCTGGGCACCCAAGACTCGAGCGGGCGAAGGTGAGCCCCGGAGACGTCATTCCGATCGACCTTTTCTGCGACCTCGGCCACGTCGTCTTCTCGCCCGAGGGCAAGCTCAAGGCCATGGGCGACGCGGCGCTGGCCCGGATGGGGCGCGAACGGCGGGTGGCCATGACAATGCCGGTGTTCGGCGGCGTCTGTAGCGCAGTGGCGGGAAGCGATCTGGTCGCTCTCGTTCCGGAACAGCTCGCGCGCAAGGTAGCATCTCGCTTGGGGCTGGCGATCTACAGTCCGCCCATGCCGATCGATCCTGCCCTCATCTGCATCGTCTGGCACAAACGCAACACAACCGATCCTACGCACCGATGGCTGCGGGAAATCGTGTTGAAGCTGCTCTCGCAACTGAGCGCCGCCGAAGCCGGCAGCAGCGCCCATAAACCACGCCCGGTCTGAATGGCGGGCCAGCGTCGTGCCTTGTCGGTAACAAGACAGGACGCAAGCGGAAACGCGCTGTTAACGCCGTTCGCGGACGACAGGAGCCGTCCTCGACTCGAAAGTGTAAAATTCCCTCCGCTCTCGGCCGTGGAGGCGGGAATGAAGATGCTTCGGACAGCGCTCTTATGCGCGGCAATGACCGGCCTGGCAGGCGTGCCGCTCGTTCACGCAGACGATCAGCCTGCCCAGCCGAATAGCCAAGCAATGCCGCGGCCGCCGGCAGTCCATTGCCAAGGGCAAAATTGTCTTCCTCCGGCTGACGATCCGGTGCTGGATTGCAAGGGCCCGGATTGCACGCCGGCCCCGGCAACTGATCAGACGCCGAGCCCGGAGATTCAACCGGAGATTCAAAAGGTCAAGTAAGCCGCATCGGCAGTGTCTGAGGCTCCCGTGAAAAGCCGGGAGAGCTCACAGGCCTTCGGTCAATCCGGAACCATTGGAGCCGGCTCCTCGCACCGGTAAACCATGCACCGGCCGGCGCTGGTCGGAAAACATAGTCGGCCATCGGCGCGTAAGGAGCGTCGCACTCATTGCCGAATTGGCGGACATAGCGGTCATAGGTATTCGGTCCCGTGCTCAGCACCGCAGCGTGCTGGCTCTGGATCAGTGCCTGCGTCTGTTCACACGTCATCTTGCGCGTATCGGATCGGGCGTCGGCGAAATTTGAAGCAGCAACGAGCATGGCTGCCGCGCAAAGCATAATCTTGCGTCCGGGCATGGTGGCGTCCTGGCAAAACATCGTATCGCCAAATTCGCATCTTGTGTCGCAGTTCCGCAATGATCGCGCTGTCACGATGCAGCGAGCGAGACCGACATCGTTTCGATTTTGGCATGGCAGCCTGCGATGTCCATCTCCGTGTTGACGGCCCGAGCAAATCTCCGTGAGCGATGGCCGCAAGCAATATCGCACTATATAACAGCATCGTTGAGGTAATGAGATGTCAGGCGCCTACGATCTCGGAACCAATCTGGTCCGCCGCATCTATGAAAAGCGCATAGATGCACCGGCCATTCTTGACGCCGGCACACATTTTCCCAATGCCGCGAAGTTCACCGCAGCCTGGCGCGATATCCGCGACGAGGCCCTGGCGGCGAAGCTGAACAAGGCGCCGCGCTTCCACGACATCATGCCGGAGCAGATCGATATCTCGGCCAATGACGGTCTCGACTGGCGCATGTTCGTGCTCAAGGCCTATGACATGACGATCCCGGCGAACCTCACGCGCATGCCGGTCCTGAGCCGGCTGCTTTCGGAGTGCCCCGAGGTCAAATCGGCCGCCGTCTCGTTCCTCGCCCCGCGCAAGCACATCCCGCCGCATCGCGGACCCTTTCGCGGCATCATGCGGTTCCATCTCGGCCTGGTCATCCCCCAACAGCCTGACGGCCGTCCGGCAACGATCATGATGATCAATCATGAGGAAAGGCGCATCGCCGACGGCGAGTGCTTGCTGTGGGACGATACTTTCGAGCACGAAGTGATGAACAATTCGGATCAGCCCCGCGTCGCTCTCCTGCTCGACGTGTGGCGTCCGCAAATGCCGCTGGATATGGAAATCCTGTCGCGCGTGATCGTGCGCGGCGTGCAGGTGGGAATGCGCTATCGGGGCGTGTCGTTCGGCGGCTGAACCGATCGAAATCTACGCTCTTGCCTCGCGATACGTCCCTGCCCCGCTGCGACGCTTGCCGGGAAACATCGCGTCCCTCGCCAGCAATCCGCTGACGCGGCAGAAGGCTGCGAACGCGCGGCAGGCCTCCTCGGCGCTGGTCACGTCGACCGTCGCCCCGAAGCAGGCATTGAACGCGGCTTCGTAGACCTTGCCTTGGCGGCGCTTCGGCCAATCCTGCAGGAAATCGAGCGCCTGCTCGACGCTGTAGATTTCCTCGATCGGCAGGCCGGGCGCGGGCGTGATGCGCACCGGCACCTCGAATTGCAATCTGTCCATCCCCTGTCTCCCGAACTGGCGTAGCCGGAGCAACGCCGTTCGTTCTGAAAAGTTGCTTTTGCGGCCTTCTGACTCGCAAATGTGACCTCAGTGCGGTGAAGAACCGGTTCGCCGGTGCGGCGGATCCGGGTCAGTCCGCATCGATGCCGGCTGCATTGCCAATGCCGGATTTCCACCGTACTGCCGGCCATCGCAGCCCCTTGTCCCTCTTCCACGCCCTTGCCGCTATTGGTTAGCCGGGTCGGTCTCCGCATCATAGGCCATGCGGGTAACTACCATCAGCACATAAGCGGACGGCAGCGCGAAGATGGCGCCGAGCACGATCGCCGCCGTTCCTTCCATGCGAAGGGTGGCGGCAATGGCCCAGTAGACGGTGCCGATGCAGATTGCCGCCTGGACCGCCAGAAAGCAGGCCGCCGCGACCGCGCAGGTGAGTGTCTTGAATGTCTTGATGCGTTGCATTGAACGGAATCCGAACTGACGCGCACGCGACCGGCGGACGACCGGCGGCCGTCACCGGATCGCGGCGCTAAGGAATTTTTGGTTTGAATGCCGCGCCTAGCGGCTAAGGCTTCACGCGGCCGGCGGCGCGCGCGGTTGGTTGGTGCGCGAAGCGGTAGCGCTTGCCGATACGGGCGTGGCGCTAATCTCGGACGGCAACGCCCGGCCGATAACCAGGAAATCGGATGCATGGGCGAGCGCGCCGGAATTGCCGCCGACGAGCTTTGTCGCGAGCGGCCGGCTGGCCCGGACTTCAACCGCCTGCGCCTTGCCGGTCGTTCTGAGCAGCGCGATCGTGTCGCCCTGACGGGCAGCGCTGATGCTGGAACCACACGAGAACGAGGCGGCGGACGCGGAGATTTCGGCCTGCGCGAAGCCCAGCAGCGCGAGCATCAGCAGCGCCATCAGGCCCGCAAAAGCGGTCCTGGCCGGCAGCAGCATCGATCTTTCGCGTTCAGGCGCCGTCAAGTCAGTCTCCGGATACCAAGGCCCGACCTAGCCCATGGGATGGCCGAAGGAAAGCCGCAATGGAGGCCGCAATCGCACTTCGTCCTTGAACCTTGCGGCTTCCGGTGCCAAATCTGGAGCAGATTTTCGCATTTCGGCTCCCTTGGAGCCAACGCCCGCAAAACGGACAAGAATGGTCACCTATCTCGACGCCTCCACTGCCCCCCTTCGAAATACCGGTCAGATCCGCCTCTATGGCGAGGACGGCTTCGCCGGCATGCGCAAGGCCTGCGACCTCACCGCGCGCTGCCTCGACGAGCTTGTGCCGCTTGTGAAGCCCGGCGTGACCACGGAAACGATCGACCGCTTCGTCTTCGAATTCGGCATGGACCACGGTGCGCTGCCGGCAACGCTCAATTATCGCGGCTACACCAAATCGTCCTGCACCTCGATCAACCATGTCGTCTGCCACGGCATCCCCGACAACAAGCCGCTCAAGGAAGGCGACATCGTCAACATCGACGTCACCTATATCCTCGACGGCTGGCATGGCGATTCCTCGCGCATGTATCCGGTGGGCACGATCAAGCGCGCCGCCGAGCGCTTGCTCGAAGTGACCTATGAGTGCCTGATGCGCGGCATAGCCGCGATCAAGCCCGGCGCCCGCACAGGCGCCATCGGCGCCGCGATCCAGAGCTATGCCGAGGCCGAGCGCTGCTCGGTGGTCCGCGACTTCTGCGGCCACGGCGTCGGCCAGCTTTTCCACGACGCGCCGAACATCCTGCATTACGGCACCGTCAATGAAGGCGTCGAGATGCGGCCGGGCATGATCTTTACCGTCGAGCCGATGATCAATCTCGGCCGGCCGCATGTGAAGGTGCTGTCGGACGGCTGGACGGCAGTCACGCGCGACCGCTCGCTGTCGGCGCAGTATGAGCATACGATCGGCGTCACCGACACAGGCTGCGAGATCTTCACGCTGTCGCCGAAAAAGCTCGACCGCCCCGGCCTGCCGGCGTAGCACTTCGACCTAAGCCTGAGGGGAGCGGGCGGACCATGGGCAAAGTCGAGGACGAGCGGGCATTCTTTTCCGAAGGCTGGATTGAACCGCCTGAGGCAGTGCAAAAGAAGGCGGCACCTACCGAGAAACCGCACTATCACGGCCATCGCGACCGCCTGCGCGAGCGCTTTGTCGCCGGCGGACCGGACGCCCTGCCCGACTATGAACTGCTCGAGCTGCTGCTCTTCCGGCTGATCCCGCGCGTCGACACCAAGCCCATCGCCAAGGCGCTCATCGCCCGCTTCGGCTCGCTGGCCGAAGTGCTCGGCGCGCCGGCATCCCTGCTTGAAGAAGTCAAAGGCATCGGACCGGCCGTCGCGACCGATCTCAAGGTCATCGCCGCCACAGCCCAGCGCATGGCGCGCGGCGAGGTGCGCGGCCGCGAAGTCCTGTCCAACTGGACGCAATTGCTCGACTATTGCCGCTCCGCCATGGCCTTCGAGAACCGCGAGCAGTTCCGTATCCTGTTCCTCGACAAGAAGAACGGGCTGATCGCCGACGAGGTGCAGCAGACCGGCACCGTCGACCACACACCGGTCTATCCGCGCGAGGTGGTCAAGCGCGCGCTCGAGCTCTCAGCCAGCGCCGTCATCCTGGTGCACAACCATCCTTCTGGGGACCCCACACCTTCCCGCGCGGACATCGAGATGACCAAGCAGATCATCGACACGGCCAAGCCGCTCGGCATCGCCGTGCACGACCACATCATCATCGGCCGCAAGGGCAATACCTCGATGAAGGGGCTGCTGCTGATCTGAGGCGTTTGCCCGGCATTTCGGGATTGCCGGGACATCGTCTCCTCATCGGATAGTCGGCTCTGGAATTTCAGCAGGAAATCAAGCATGATGGCACTTGGTATCTTCCTGGGATGCTTCGCGCTCCCGTGAAATACCGGGAGGACGGGACATGGCCATTGTGCTTGTACTCGTTTTGATCGTTGTGGGCTCGGTGCTGTTCCACCTCCTGAGCCCATGGTGGTGGACGCCCATCGCCTCGAACTGGGACTACATCGACAACACCATCACCATCAGCTTTTGGATCACCGGCATCGTCTTTGCCGCTGTCGTGCTCTTTATGGCTTATTGCGTCTTCCGCTTCCGGCATCGGGAAGGCAATCGCGCGGCATATCAACCGGAGAACAGGCGGCTCGAATCGTGGCTGATGATCGCAACGGCGGCCGGTGTCACCGCCTTGCTGGTTCCCGGCCTCTTCGTCTGGAGCCGCTTCGTCAACGTTCCCGGCGAGGCCGCCGATATCGAGGTTGTCGCCCAGCAATGGCAATGGAGCTTCCGTCTGCCCGGCAAGGACGGCAAGCTCGGCACCTCCGACACCCGCATCGTCTCGGCTGAAAACCCGCTCGGCATCGTACCCGGCGACCCGAACGGCCAGGACGACGTCGTGGTCGAGGCGGCGGACCTGCACCTGCCGGTCGGCAAGCCGGTCAAGGTGCTGTTGCGCTCGATCGACGTGCTGCACGATTTCTACATCCCGGAATTCCGCGCCAAGATGGATATGATCCCGGGATCGGTCACGTATTTCTGGTTCACGCCGACGCGGACCGGAACCTTCCAGGTCTTGTGCGCCGAGCTGTGCGGCCAGGGACATCCGCTGATGCATGGCGTTGTCATGGTCGATACCGAGCAGGACTATCTGGCCTGGCTCGGCCAGCAACAGACCTTTGCGCAATTGTCCGCGCCCCAGCAAACGGGCTCGGCGAACCAACCGTCGGAAAAGACGATGGCGTCCAGTTTGGATGTCGCGGCAAAACTCGAAACGCTCGAGGCCCGCTGAACAGGGCGCGGAGGTGCTCCCATGGTCGACGTCACACCCGCAGATGCCGTTCCACCCGCCGAAGTCGCGGAGATGGAACTCTACCATCCGCACAGCTGGTGGACGAAATACGTCTTTTCACAGGACGCCAAGGTCATAGCAGTCCAGTATTCGGCGACGGCCATGGCTATAGGCCTCGTCGCGCTGATGCTGTCCTGGCTGATGCGCCTGCAGCTCGGCTTCCCCGGCACGTTCGATTTCATCACTCCGGAGGCCTACTATCAGTTCATCACCATGCACGGCATGATCATGGTGATCTATTTGCTCACCGCGCTCTTCCTTGGCGGCTTCGGCAATTACCTCATTCCGCTGATGGTCGGCGCCCGCGACATGGTCTTTCCCTATGTCAACATGCTGAGCTATTGGGTCTATCTGCTTGCCGTGCTGGTCCTGGTGTCGAGCTTCTTCGCGCCCGGCGGGCCGACAGGCGCCGGCTGGACGCTCTACCCGCCGCAGGCGATCATGACCGGCACGCCGGGCGGCCAGGACTGGGGCATCATCCTGATGCTCTCTTCGCTCATCCTGTTCATCATCGGCTTTACCATGGGTGGCCTGAACTATGTGGTGACGGTGCTGCAAGGCCGCACCCGCGGCATGACCTTGATGCGCCTGCCGCTCACCGTCTGGGGCATCTTCACTGCCACGGTCATGGCGCTTCTGGCCTTCCCGGCACTGTTCGTTGCTTGTGTGATGATGCTGCTCGACCGTCTGCTCGGCACTTCCTTCTTCATGCCGGCAATCGTCGAGATGGGCGAGCAACTGCAGCACAATGGCGGCAGCCCGATCCTGTTCCAGCATCTGTTCTGGTTCTTCGGCCACCCGGAGGTCTACATCGTGGCGCTGCCGGCCTTCGGGATCGTGTCGGACCTGATCAGCACGCATGCGCGCAAGAACATCTTCGGCTATCGCATGATGGTGTGGGCCATCATCGCCATCGGCGCGCTGAGCTTCGTGGTCTGGGCGCACCACATGTATGTCAGCGGCATGAATCCTTATTTCGGCTTCTTCTTTGCCACCACGACGTTGATCATTGCGGTGCCGACCGCGATCAAGGTCTATAACTGGGTGCTGACGTTGTGGCGCGGCGACATCCACCTCACCATACCGATGCTGTTCGCGCTCGCCTTCATCGTCACCTTCGTCAATGGCGGCCTGACGGGCTTGTTCCTCGGCAACGTCGTCGTCGACGTGCCGCTGTCGGACACGATGTTCGTCGTCGCACATTTCCACATGGTCATGGGCGTCGCGCCGATCCTGGTGATCTTCGGCGCGATCTATCACTGGTATCCGAAGGTCACCGGACGGATGCTGGACGAGACACTCGGCCGCTTCCATTTCTGGATCACCTTCCTCGGCGCCTACCTGATCTTCTTCCCCATGCACTATCTCGGCCTGATGGGCGTTCCGCGGCGCTACGCCGAACTGACCGACATGAATATCATGACGGAATCGGCCCACCATCTGAACTCGTTCATCAGTATCATGGCCTTCATCGTCGGCTTCGCCCAGATGGTGTTCCTGTTCAACCTGATCTGGAGCATTCGCCATGGCCGTGAGGCCGGCGGCAATCCGTGGCGGGCAACGACGCTCGAATGGCAAACGCCTGAGACGCCGCCGGCGCACGGCAATTTCGGCAAGGAACTGCCGATCGTCTATCGTTGGGCCTACGACTACAGCGTGCCGGGCGCCAAGGAGGACTTCATCCCGCAGAACGTGCCGGGCTCCTTCGGCCCCTCCAGGGAGCCGGCATGAGCGTCATCCTAGTCTTCATGTTGGTGATCGCCGGCTTTGCCGGTTGGTGGCTTTCGCACCAGCGGTTGACAGCCAAGCCGTGGCTGGAGCAAGGCGTGGCCGGGGACGTCGTCGGCTTCGACCGGTCTTCCCTGCCCACCGCCAAGATCGGCCTCGGCGTCTTCCTCGCCGTCGTCGGCTGCCTGTTCTCGCTGTTCACCAGCGCCTATTTCATGCGCATGGGCCTGTCGGACTGGCGGCCGCTGCCGCTGCCGCGCCTGCTTTGGCTCAACACCGGCGTGCTGGCGCTGAGCAGCGTCGCGCTGCAATGTGCCGTGGTCGCCGCGCGCAGAGGCCAGGTGGATATGGTAAGGCTCGGTCTTGCAACGGCGGGGTTGACCGCCCTCGCCTTCCTCGCCGGCCAGTTGATTGCATGGCGGCAGCTGACCGAGGACGGCTACCTGTTGGCCTCCAACCCGGCCAACAGCTTCTTCTATCTGATCACGGCGATGCATGGCCTGCACATACTGGGCGGGCTGGTCGGCCTTGGCAGGACGAGCGCCGGCGCCTGGAACGGAACGCGGCGGGAGCGGCTGCGCCTCAGCGTCGAGCTGTGCGCCATGTATTGGCATTTCCTGCTTTTCGTCTGGCTATGCATCTTCGCCGTCCTGGCCGGTTGGGCGGCGACGTTTGTGAGCATTTGCCAACGGCTGCTGACCTAGGAGACTGGCGATGGCCGAGACGACACTGACGCATACCAGCCAGATGGATCGCCCCCAGGGCTTGCGCGGGATCGCCGCCGACTGGGCCTCGGATCAGCGCGCGTTCAAGAACGTGTCCTGGGGCAAGGCCATGATGTGGATCTTCCTGCTCAGCGACACCTTCATTTTCGGTTGCTTCCTGCTTTCCTATATGACGGCGCGGATCTCCACGCGCGTGCCGTGGCCGAATCCAAGCGAGGTCTTCGCCTTGCGCATCGGCGGCTCGGAGATCCCGCTGATCCTGATCGCCATCATGACGTTCGTTCTCATCTCGAGCAGCGGAACCATGGCCATGGCGGTCAATTTCGGCTATCGCCGCGATCGTCGCAAAACCGCGATCCTGATGCTTTTGACCGCCGCGCTCGGCGCAACCTTCGTCGGCATGCAGGCCTTCGAATGGACCAAGCTGATCACCGAAGGGGTTCGGCCGTGGGGCAATCCCTGGGGAGCCGCGCAATTCGGCTCGTGCTTTTTCATGATCACCGGCTTCCACGGCACGCACGTCACGATCGGGGTGATCTTCCTGATCATCGTGGCGAGAAAAGTCTGGCGTGGTGACTTCGACACCGGCCGGCCCGGCTTTTTCACCAGCCGCAGGGGCCGCTACGAGAACGTCGAGATCATGGGGCTCTATTGGCACTTCGTCGACCTGGTCTGGGTGTTCATTTTCGCCTTCTTCTATCTGTGGTGAGAGGCAGGTTCTGTTGAGAGGAAGACATGGCTGAAGCAACCGCAAACGGTCTCGGACAACACGCACTGCATCCCGCCCATGATGCGGCGATCGTCGCCAAGGCGGAGACGCATCAGGAGCACCCGATCAAGCTCTATCTGGTCGTCTGGGCGTGGTTGTTCATTCTCAGCACCTGCTCCTATCTGGTCGACTATTTCGGCCTCCACGGCTATCTCAGGTGGTCGCTGATCCTGATCTTCATGATGCTCAAGGCAGGACTGATCGTCGCCGTCTTCATGCACATGGCCTGGGAGCGGCTGGCGATGATGTATGCAATCATCCTGCCCCCGATACTGGTGCTGGTTTTCGTGGCGATGATGGTCTTCGAGGCCGACTATACGCTGCTGACTCGTATCGCGTTTTTCGGGCCTGGCCCCTGACACCCGATGCGGGGTCCAGCCGCAGCATGACGGGCCGGGGACGGCCGGTTCCGATGCCTTGAAACAACAGGCCGCCGGCCCATTTTGGTTTGGCGTATGCGCCGTGAACTCAAGCAAAGGACGCGGACAATGACGATAGCAAACAGACTGAGAAACTTTATCGACCGCAAGGGCATCTCCTACGATACCGTGGGGCATCATCGAACTGCCACCAGCAGGCAGGCCGCCATTGCCGCGCACGTGCCCGGCAGCATCATGGCGAAGTCCGTGGTCGTTCACCACGAACTCGGTTATGCGCTGGCCGTGGTGCCAAGCACCCACAGAATCGAACTCGGCAAGCTGCAGGACGTCATGGACAAACGCCTCGGCCTCGCTTCCGAAGACGAAGTGGTATCGCTCTTTGACGATTGCGACGTCGGCGCCATACCGCCGATCGGTGCGGCTTATGATGTGCCGGTCATTCTGGACGAGAGCCTGCGTGATGCCGCCGATATCTATTTCGAGGGCGGCGACCACAAGACGCTTGTGCATGTCAGCGGCAAGGATTTCCGCAACCTGACGACGGACGCGCGCCAGGCGCGGTTCAGCTATCCGGCCTTCTGACGCATAGAGGCTCCCGCCGCTGCGTCACGGCAGGGCCTGATTGCTTCGACGGTCTGGGGCAGCCGGCGGCTCTACGACCTTGCGGTAAAAACATGCCGGGGCCGAGGATCGGCAGCACGACCGCCAGTCGTCCAGGGCTGCTTTTTCGGTATTCTCAAGATGCGAAGGTGAACGTCATGGACACGCGGACGCTTCTCATACTCGGCCTTGGCATAGTCATTCTGTTGCTCTTGGGTTTTTTTGCGCTCCCGGCGTGACGGTGCTGGGGGCGATATTCATCTGCGCAACTGCCGGCGTCTTCCTTCCGGATAAGCAGGCGACCATCAAAAGAGTCTGGACGGCGGTGTTTATTTGGAAAACTGCTTCAGGTAGGCGATGACGTTGGCTATGTCCTGATCGTTCTTGAGGCCGGGAAACGCCATCTTCGTCCCTTTGACCATCGCCTTGGGGTCGTGAAGATATTTTGTCAGCGTAGGCTCGTCCCATTTGATGCCGGATTTTCCGGCCTCGATCATGGCCGTGGAATAGGTGAAACCGGGATGCGTGCCCGCGGTGCGCCCGATGACGCCGTGCAGAGACGGGCCGACTTTATTCTGGTCCTGGTCGGCAATGTGGCAGACCTTGCACTTGGTGAACACCTTCTCGCCTGCGGCGGCGTCCTGCGCCTGCGATGGGCTTGCAAGGAAGCTCGTAGCGGACAAGACGATGAAAAGCGCGGTTGCGCGCATGGCACTTCCTCCCTGATCGTCATTTACGTCGGACGGCCCGCGCCACGCTGGCGTATCCTGCATGGCGGGCGGCCGCGTCTCTTCAGTGGAATTGCGGCACCTACATACCACAGAATCGAACCAATGGGCAAAAATTGCCGGCCTGCGAAGGCTTAGGCCATGCGCCGAGGACTAACTGCCCAAAAAGCGGTCCAAGCCTTCTGAACGGCGACGGTCAGGGCGGGTCGGTATTGCAGCTTGCCGCGATCTGCCCGATCACGTCCGAAAGGCCCGCAAGCTCGAAATCGGCCTCGCCGCGTCCCGACAAAAGGCCGAAGCGCCACGACAGCGTCAGCCGGTTCGCTGACGCCAGACGCTTGATGCCGTCGTCTCCATCCCTGACCAGTGTTCTGCCGCGCGGGCCGACCGACCAGCTTTCATCGGTTTTGCCGCCGCCGTCGACCGCGACGGAGATGGTGATCTTGCGGCTGGCCGAGACAGCATCGTTGAGCTGGAGCCACTCGCTCCAGCGTGGTTCGCCGTCGGGCCGGCAAGCCAATGTCAGCACAGGGCTGTAGCCCAACGCTCCGCCGCCGGTGATCAGCTTGTTGCTGGCGTGGAGCGACGCCGTGATCTGACCATCATTGCCGGCGCCAACGCTCCAGTTGCCGAGAGCCGGCTCGGCCCGAGCGACACCGGCGGCTGCGGCAAACATGAGCGCCGCGGCGACGACCACGTCTCTCATCGTGAATCCCAGCCTCACCAATGCCTCCATACACCCGCGAATGCGATGAAGCGCAGATAATGTTCAACCGTTGGTATCGCCAGCGGCAGGCCTTCAAGACAAGTTGTCTGTGTTGCCGCGCCGCCACAATAAAGTAGCTCCTAATGAAAAAGGCCGCCCGGAGGCGGCCTTTCGAAGTCTCGGCATTGAAACCTGTTACTCGGCTTCCTTGGCGGCTTTTTTCTTCGGCGCGGCCCTCTTCTTCGGCTCTTCCGCCTCGTCGGTGGCTTCGCCTGCCTTTGCTTCGCCAGCCTTTGCGTCGCTTGCCTTGGCTTCGGCCTTCTTCGAGGAAGCCTTCTTGGCCGGCTTCGCCTTAGTCGCGGTTTCGGCCTCCTCGTCGTCGGCCATCAGCTCGTCCTTGCCGACCTTGACGTCGTTGACCGAGATCTGGCCAAGCAGATAGTCGACCACCTTCTCCTCGAACATCGGCGCGCGCAGCGCGTTGATGGCTTCCGGGTTGCTGCGATAATACTCGAAGGCTTCCTGCTGCTGGTTGGCCGGGAAGCGGCGCACCTGCTCGAACAGGCCGCGCTGCAGTTCCTCGTCCGACACGGTGACGCCGGCCTTCTCGCCGATCTCGGCCAGGACCAGACCGAGGCGCACGCGGCGCTCGGCAAGGCGCATATATTCGGCGCGCGCTTCTTCTTCCGTCGTCTCTTCGTCGGCGAAAGTGCGGCCGGCGGCTTCCAGGTCGCGGTTGACCTGGCCCCAGATGTTGTTGAACTCGGCCTCGACGAGCTTCGACGGCGCCTCGAAGGAGTAGGATGCGTCGAGCTGGTCCAGCAACTGGCGCTTCACCTTCTGGCGGGTCATGGAGCCGAACTGGTTCTCGATCTGGCCGCGCACGATCTCGCGCAGGCGCTCGAGCGATTCCAGGCCGAGATTCTTGGCCGTCTCGTCATTGATCTCGAGCGCGCCGGGCGCCGACACTTCCTTGACGGTGACGTCGAAGGTGGCTTCCTTGCCGGCCAGATGCGCCGCCTGGTAGTTTTCGGGGAAAGTGACGGTGACCTGCTTCTCGTCGCCGGCCTTCGTTCCGATCAGCTGCTCCTCGAAGCCCGGGATGAACTCTTTCGAGCCGAGCACCAGCGGCTGGTCGGTGCCGGCGCCGCCGGCGAAGGCCTCGCCGCCGATCTTGCCGACATAGTCGATGGTCACACGGTCGCCCTCGGCGGCCTCGCCGGTCTTCGGCTCGTAGCTGCGCGCCGATTCAGCGACGCGCTTGACCTGATCCTCGACTTCCGCGTCCGGCACGTCATAGACCTGGCGCGTCACCTTGATGTCGGAGAAATCCTTGATCTCGATCGGCGGGATGACTTCGTAGTTGAGGCTGAATTCGAAATCGGCGCCGCCGGCCAGGATCTTCTCGGCCTCCTTCTCGTCCTCGGTCATGATCACTTCGGGCTGCATGGCGGCTTTTTCGCCGCGCCCCGAGATGATCGAACGGGTCGAGTCATTGAGGATCTCGTTGACGACCTCGGCCATGAACGACTTGCCGTACACCTTGCGCAGGTGCTGCACCGGCACTTTGCCGGGGCGGAAGCCGTTGATGCGCACCTTGCCGCGGGCATCGGTCAGCCGCGCCATCAGCTTGGCTTCCATGTCACCGGCCGGCACGGTGATCTTGATCTCGCGCTTGAGACCGGAGTTGAGCGTTTCGGTGACCTGCATCCTAGAACCTTTGTTTTCAACAATGAGACTGCCGAACGGTTTTAGCCGTTTACAGCCTGCCGGTATGATCTTGCCGGAAATGGCTTTTGGGACGGAACCTGGCGATTTGACCGCGAATGCGGCTCAAATTCTCCTGAACTGCGCCTTGCCGGATGCGAATAAGTCTTTGTCTTTCCTACGACTTTTCACATCTTGCAGAAGCGGAAACTCACTTTCCGTCACATTCGACACGCCTTTTGTCACAGGCTAGGCTAATTTTCAACTATCTTCGCTCCAATGCATGCCGCCCAAAAGTGCGCAGCGGTTTTGGGAGAACGGCATGCATCAAGACTAAGGCCTGAAGCGCGTCACCCGAGCCGTTTCGACATGACGCGCTTTAGCCGGATAAGCATGACTTGAGCCTCGACATTGACAGAATGATGGCTACATGGGATTGCCGGGGAAAGCGGATGTGGCGGAATTGGTAGACGCCCTGGATTTAGGTTCCAGTGCCGAAAGGCGTGGGGGTTCGAGTCCCTTCATCCGCACCATCCTTCGCTCTTTGAGCTTCGGACGGCAGGACCACCACCTGAGGCTCGAAGAGCCGAAGGTGTTTCCGAAGTCTTGGCGAAGGAGGACCGCAGCTATCTCCTGGCGGCGCAAGCAAGGCCCTCACGCTCTCGGAGACCATCCCGCTTTGCGCATCCGATGTACTTGAAATAGCCCTTTAACAGGTTCTTACTTGCAATAGGCGGGTCGGGGCTCTGTCAGATTGTGCGTGTAACTTCTCTGGTTCTGGGGCTTGGATCAGCTCTCGCGGCGGCGTCTCAGGTTGAGGCTTTGGAGTACACTCCGGCTTCTCTTCCGGGTCAGCGGCCAATGCTCATTGTCTCCGGTGAGTTTAGCGCCAATGAGTCCTTGAACGGCTTCAGCCGCGCGGTTGCGAGCAGCGGGGCCAAGGTGATTGTATTCAACTCCCCTGGTGGCAATGTCGGCGGTGCTATTCGTTTGGGGCGTATGATCCGCGCAGCAGGGTTGGATACGCTTCAGGTTGGCCAATTGCAGTGCGCTTCAGCCTGCTCACTGGCCTTCCTGGGTGGCATCCACCGTGTTGCCGAACCAAGTTCCATCGGCATTCACCGGGCGTTTCTCAAACCGGCTGACGGGATGTCCACCGAAGAAGCGAAGGCCCGCGTCCAGCTCGGAACGGCAGCAATCACGTCTTATGTGGTCGAGATGGGAGTGGACCCCAAGCTGATAGAATTGGCTTCGAGCTATGGCAAGCATGACATAAGATATCTATCGGCCAGCGAAATGGCTGACTTGCATGTGACCAATACCGCAGCGAACCAATCGCCGGCAGATATTTCACAGATGTTAACGAGGCCAAATCCTGCGCCCGTGTCCGCTCCTGCACCCGACGCCAGGCAACTGCCGGAAAGCATTGCGGTCGCCTTCGTCAGGGATCTCATGGAGCATCATGGCGACAACGACGATTTCGCTCTTGCCCAAGTTCAGGCATCCTACGCTCCCAAGGTCGATTATTATGGCAAGCTGACGAACTTGAGGTCGATCGTTCAGGACAAGAGGAACTATTACCGGCGGTGGCCTGAACGCGGATATAGCGTCCGCAAGGACAGCATCGTGGTCAACTGCACCAACGATCGCTGCATGGTCTCGGGCGTCTACGACTGGGTTGTGCGCAGTCCCTCGATACACAAGCAGGAAAAAGGCGTGGCAAACTTTAGCTACACGATTTCGATCGGCCCCTATCCCAAAATTATCGCAGAGACAGGGAGTGTCCAGCGATAAGCGGGACCAGCGTAGCGCGGACACAGACGTCAAGCCTCTATACGCTCAATAAAGCGGCTCCTCGAACAGCGTCTTGTCGCCGTCCATCAGCGCCTTGATCTGTGCCGTGCCGTCGGAGGCGAGCGCGAGCTTGATGCCGAACGGCCGCACGCGCATGTCGTCCTGGATCGCCATTCCTTCGCCTTCCGGCAGATAGAAGCGGTCGATCCCGTAGTCGGGTGCGATTGTTGCTTCCGGATCGCTGAGGCCCCAGCCTTCCCCGACATGGCCGGCAATGTCTGCTTCGTCCACGCCTGCTGGGGCCGGCGCTTTGCCGAACCACGCCGCGGTCGGCTGCCAATAGCCGTCGGAGCCCTTCTTCAACCGGACCACGATCGCTGTGTCGTCGCTGGAGAACTTGCCTTGCGGAAGGTTGACGATCAGCTTCACCGGGATGCGCGAAATGTTGTTGTTGAGGGAGATATAGTCGCCGCGCAGGAGGTCGCGCGGATCGACGGGTTGGATTTTCAAGAGGACTTCCTTGCCGTTGCGCAGGATCGCGGCCCGGCCGGCTATGATCCAGCTGAGAAAGCCGATCTGGAAGAGCGCCAGCACCAACGCCGAGATGATGAGCTTCTTGCCGGTCATGCTGCTGCTCCTGTCTCGGCGGGCGCTCTCATGCGCTTCTCGATACGGATGATAATCAGCGCCAGTACGCCGAGCAGCACGGCAGCCGCCAGGAAGAAGCCGGCCGTATCCAGCATCGAAAGCAAGGTGACGCTATAGATAATTGCGAGTTCGAAGGCGAAGCCGGCATAGGCCAGCCGGCGCAGGCCCCTGCTCTCGCGGCCGACCAACATGATCGCCGCCACGATGCCGGCAAGCGCTACGATCGAGGCGAGGGCGAAACCACTATTGTAGGTGCTTTCATCCGCCAGCTCGAACTGGATCATCGCCATGCCGGTGAGGAAGCCGAGCAAAGCGTGCAAGGACAGCCGGCCGCCGAGTTGCAGGATCCTGTCGATTGGATCGCCGGCAAAGACCGCGGCCGCAAAGAGCAGCATTGACGCAATGGCCAGCGACACGGCCACCGGCAGCGTGTCGTGATCCGTCGCCAGCAGAACCAGATAGAGAATGACAGACAGAATGATGAGGTGGCGCGCTGCCCGGCTGCGCGTCCAGAACGAAACGGCGAACAGGATGATCGCCATGACGATGAAGAGATGAGGAATTTCCGCGCGCCAGTAGAAGCCGAACCCCTTGAGGACCAGCCAGGCATCGGCAATGCCGACCGCAGCCACCGTCAGCGGGTTCGAACGCAGCGCTACTGCCGCCAGCGCGGTGCCGACGCACCATGTCACCAGCGCCGAGGCCTCGTCGCCAGAAAGATGGTACATCTGGCCGATCAGCGCGATCGATCCGCCGAAGGCGGCGGCTGCAATGATCCACAGCGCCTCGCCGATCGCGGCATGGTCGCGCGTCTTCAGCACCGCGCCGCCGACATAGCCGGCCAGGATGACGGCGAAAAGCGCCGCCACACGAACGACACGCGGAATGGCCTCCCAGTTGGCGGCGACGAAAATCAGGATCGCTGCACCGAACAGAAGCGCCGCCATCATTGCCAGGATCGAGCCGAAACTCAGCGACGCGCGCTCGTTGGCAGCGACGTCGCGCGTCAATGTCTCCGCCGTGGCGGGATCGATCAGCCCTCTCTCCCGCCAGCGGGCGATATCCGCCCTTAGCCGTGTCGTATAGCTCGCCATGCTTTCCCCCAAAGCCTGGTCATTTCCTCAACCGGGGCAGCCAAACCGTTGACGCGGCGGCACTTTCCGATTCGGCCTTCTTTGCGACGCAGGCGTGAACGGCCGTTAATGTTGCATTGCACAATTTGCATTGCTGCCATGCGCCAACGGCACTTTTAAACCGATATGATCCCACCTATTTTCTGTTCGTACACAAACGGAATGATCCGAAGTTAAAGACGAAACGAGAACTACCATGAACCTGATCCGCAACTACCGCAACTGGCGCCGCTACCGGGACACCGTCTCCGAGCTGAACCGCCTGTCGAACCGTGAACTGACCGACCTCGGCATCAGCCGCAGCGACATTCACTACGTCGCCCGCAAGGCGGTCTAATCCGCTCGGACCGCAAATGGTCCGAACCAGTTTTGAAGAGAGTTAAGACAATGAACCTGATCCGCAGCTATCGTAACTGGCGCGTCTATCGCGACACCGTTGCTGAGCTGGGTCGGCTTTCGAACCGCCAGCTCCACGATCTCGGCATCGTTCGCGACGAGATCAAGATGGTCGCCCGCAAGGCGATCTAAGCAGGGCATTTCGCCAGGGTCGACCTCCTCCCCGACCCTGACGGATACGGCCAACCCTCACCTCCTCCCGAGGGTTGACCACCAAAACGGCGCCCGCCGGACCTCCTCCCCCGGCGGGCGTTGTTCCCGAAGCGAACGCAGTTCGTCTTCGAAGGCTTCGCCCCTTCTCAAAGGCGAAAAGAATTTTCGTCCTCAAGGGCGATAAGGAATTTCGTCAAAGCCGACCTCCTCCCCGGCAATGACGAATGAAGGTCGATCTTCACCTCCTCCCGAGGATCGACCCCCAAAACGACACCCGCCGGACCTCCTCCCCCGGCGGGTGTTGTTGTTTCTGGCGCAGGCACCGGCCTCGTGCGTTGTCAGCTGGCAATTGCAATCGCCTCCCCAAGCTATTATTCCGGCGCTCATGAGCAAAAATCCCGTACACGTCATCGGCGGCGGCCTCGCCGGCTCCGAAGCCGCATGGCAAATTGCGCAAGCCGGCGTTCCGGTCGTGCTGCATGAAATGCGCCCGGTACGCGGCACCGACGCGCACAAGACCGACGGCCTGGCCGAGTTGGTCTGCTCCAACTCCTTCCGCTCCGACGATGCCGAAAACAACGCCGTCGGCCTGCTGCACGCCGAAATGCGGCTGGCCGGCTCGCTGGTCATGAGTGCCGGCGATGCCAACCAGGTGCCGGCCGGCGGCGCGCTGGCGGTCGACCGTGACGGCTTTTCCGACGCAGTCACCGCGAGGATCGAGGCGCATCCGCTGATCACCATCCAGCGCGAGGAAGTGCCGGGGCTGCCGCCAACTGATTGGGACCAGGCAATCATCGCCACCGGCCCGCTGACGGCGCCTTCGCTGGCGCAGTCGATCGCCGAAGCTACCGGCGCCGATGCGCTCGCCTTCTTCGACGCCATCGCGCCGATCGTGCATTTCGACACGATCGACATGAACACAGCCTGGTTCCAGTCGCGCTACGACAAGATCGGTCCCGGCGGCACCGGCAAGGACTATATCAACTGCCCGATGGACAAGGAGCAGTATCTGTCCTTTGTCCAGGCGCTGCTCGACGGCCAAAAGACCGAGTTCAAGCAATGGGAAGGCACGCCCTATTTTGACGGCTGCCTGCCGATCGAGGTGATGGCCGAGCGCGGTGTCGAGACCCTGCGCTACGGGCCGATGAAGCCGATGGGGCTGACCAACGTCCACAATCCGACGGTCAAGGCCTATGCGGTGGTGCAGCTCCGGCAGGACAATGCGCTGGGCACGCTCTACAACATGGTCGGCTTCCAGACCAAGCTGAAGCATGCCGAGCAGGTGCGCATCTTCCGCACCATCCCCGGGCTTGAAAACGCGGATTTTGCGCGTCTCGGCGGCCTGCACCGCAACACCTACATCAACTCGCCGACGCTGCTCGATCCTACGCTGCAGCTGAAATCGCGCCCCGGCCTGCGCTTTGCCGGCCAGATCACCGGCTGCGAAGGCTATGTCGAAAGCGCCGCCATCGGCCTGCTCGCCGGCCGCTTCGCCGCCGCCGAACGCCTCGGCCAGGCGCTATCGCTGCCGCCCTCGACCACCGCCTTCGGTGCACTGCTCAACCACATCACCGGCGGTCATATCGTCTCGGATGACGAGCCCGGCAAGCGCTCCTTCCAGCCGATGAACGTCAATTTCGGCCTGTTTCCGCCGGTGGAAGCGCCGAAGGCCGAAGGCAAGCGCCTTCGCGGCAAGGACAAGACCGTCGCCAAGCGCCACGCCATCACCTCGCGCGCTTTGGCCGATTGCAGGGTGTGGCTGGGGCTGCCGGCGCGGGCGGAAGCGGCGGAGTAGGGTTTTCGGTGCGGGTTGGACGGCCCATATAAAGTAGGATACTATCCCACTTTATGCGTGGAGCAATGCCATGGAATCCGCTGAGAAAATGTCCATCACCGTCACGCCAGCCATGGCACGTATGATCCGCGAAAAAGTCGAGGACGGCTCCTTCGGCTCCGCTAGCGAAGTCATCCGCGCCGCGCTCCGCGCCTTCCAGCGCGAGGAGCAAGAGCATGCCGAGCGCATGGCATCGATCCGTGCGCGCGTAAAGACTTCGATCGAGGACAAGAGACCCGCCGTCCCGCTCGATGAAGCAATCGACCGGGTGAAGAACCGAATTTCACAGCTGGCGCAAGGCCGTGATGATCCAGCGCCTCGTCGTCGTTCTTAGCGAAAACGCGATCTCCGATCTCGAAGCGATTGGCAGCTACATCCTTGAGAAGGGCGGCAGCGAAAACGTCGCCAATGGCTTCATGGATCGGGTTAGAGAGCGCTGCCGAAGCATCGGCAACGCACCTCGCGGCGGCCGCTCGCGCGATGACATCGCACCCGGGCTACGAACCGTCCCTTTCGAACATTCCGCGGTCATCACCTATGTTGTCGAAAGCGATGTCGTTCTCATACTCAACATCTTCTACGGCGGCCGCGACTACGAGACATTGATGCGCGACGGTGGTTCTGGCGATCAATCCTAAGGCGTTGATTACTCCGCCGGCTCCGCGCCTGCCCTCGGCAAGCCCGGCTTGCCCGCCTCTCCCGGATTCCTCCGCACATAAGCCGCCTTCAGCGTCTGCGACGTATCGCGCGAACCGTCATGGCTCCAGCCTGGCGGCTGGATGAGATAGTTGACACGCTGACCAGGCGTCAGGCCCGGCGCCAGCGCATCCTTGAACATGCCGGTCCATTCGTGGAAGGCCACCTTCAGCGGATTGAAGGTGCCGATGTTCTTGACGATGCCGTAGCGCGGCCGGTCCTCCTCCAATTCCTCGACGAAGGTGCCGAACATGCGATCCCAGACGATCAGCGTGCCGGCATAATTGGCGTCGAGATAGCGCGGATTGGTGGCGTGGTGGACGCGGTGGTGCGAAGGCGTGTTGAAGATGAATTCGAACCAGCCCCACATCTTGCCGATCGTCTCGGTGTGGATCCAGAACTGCCAGACCAGGTTGAAGCCGAAGACGAAGGCTATCACCGCAGGATGGAAGCCGAGCAGCACCAGAGGCGCCTGCAGGATGAAGGTGAAGGTGAACAGCCCTGTCCAGCTTTGTCTCAGCGCCGTCGAGAGATTGTAGTGCTGGCTGGAATGATGGTTAACGTGCTCGGCCCACACCCATCGCACCCGGTGCGCGATGCGGTGGTACAGGTAGTAGCGCAAATCATCGAGCAGGAAGGCGGCGACAAACACCCAGATCGACAGGCCGAGATTGAAGAAGCGGAATTGCCAGAGCCACAGCAGCGCCCAATAGGACACGACGCCGAGCAGCAAGCCTGCGACGACATTGCCGGTCCCCATCATCAGGCTGGTCAGCGTGTCGCGCGTTTCGAACGATCCCCTGGCGCGGCCGGTGCGCACCAGCCAGAGCTCGATCAGGATCGCGGCGACGAAGAACGGGATCGCAAGCTGGGTGACCTGCGGGAAATTATACTCGTCCATCACGCCGCCTCCCGGATCCGATCATGGCTTTGCAATGCCGCCGCCACGGCCAGCGCGCCGGCTTCGTCGGCAAAAGCAAACCGCCCGCCTTTCCAGGTGAAATCATTGAGCCGCAGCGAGACCACATTGCCTTCCCTGGTCAGCGCCAGAATGTCGTGGGGCGTGACGATGCGCGTCAGAAAACAATCGCCTATGCTTCGGACGATGCCGCAGCGCTGCGGGCCAAGATCAAGAAACGCGGCATGGCTGTCGGCTGTCAGCCGTATTGAACCCGGTCTTTCGTCGGGAAAATCCTCGGCAAAGCGTGCGAGCGCATGATCGGCGCCGGCAAGCGTCGCGGTCGTCGTGCCGCCGGTGAAATGCACGGCCGCGACCGACAGCGCGATGCCGAACACGACAAGGACGACCAGGACTAGCAGGCTCATGGAAAGACGGCTCCTCCGGCGGCCCGCATTTCTTCGACGCGAGTCCACATGGACGGAATCCCTAGCACGGTTGACGTTTACGTCAAAGGGGGCGTCCAGCCCCGCATCGCATGATGCAAGAGCAGCCAGTGCCGGCGCAAGGTTGAGAGCGTTGCCGTCGCACTGAGCGGCGACCTGCCCGTCTTCTCCATCCTGTCGAGATAGGCATGGGTCAGCGCTAGCGGCAGGAAGGTGGGCCGCAGCGCAACGGGAAGCGCTGGCGCACCTTTCTCAAAGGCGTTGAGATGCTCGCGCGCCAGCGCAATCATCGCCGCAACCGCGCGCTCGGCGGCTGCCCCGCCTTCGCCTTTGACGAACTCTTCCGGCGTCGTGCCGGCCGCCGAAAGGATGTCGGCGGGCACAAAACACTGTCCGCGCCGACGATGGAGCGGCAGAAGCAACAACAGGCCGGTGATCGCCTGCGCGCAGCCGGCCCTGCCCGCCAGTTCGGCAAAGCCGGGCGCCGCGGCGGGATCGAGCACCATGGCCGCAAGCTGGATCAGCGCCGCGGCCGTCTCGCCGCAATAGCCTTCGAGATCGGTCCGCGACGGCATCGGGTCGTCATAGAGATCGAAGATGCGCGCCTCGAGCATGTTCTCGAAAGCAGCCTTCGGCAACCGGCAGGCGGCGATCGTCGCACGCAGCGCATCGGCGGTCGGGTGGCCTGTCTCGGCATCCCCTTCGGCCGAAATGACGTCTCGCCACCATTGCAGCCTGACCTCGCCCGGCAGCGGCTCATGGATGCGATCGCGCACGCCGGCGATCTCGGCATTGAAGGCGTAGATTGCGAGAAGCGCGTCACGCTTGTCGGCCGGCGCGTAAAGCGCCGACAGATACCGGTCATGGTCGACGGCGCGCACCGCACCCATGACGATGTCGCCATTCTTGATGATCTTGGACGTGCCGGGCATTCAATCGACGGCGATCAGCGCCGCGGCCACGGCGCGGTCTTCGGCGAGCAGCACATTGTAGGTCCGCACCGCCGCTCCCGTCGACATCGGGTCCGCCGAGATCCCGGCGTCCTTGAGCGCGGCGCGCAGCGCCGCCGGCAGCGGCCGCAGTTCCTTGCCCATCCCGACCAGCAGGATCTCGACTTTGCCGGCCTCGGCGAACAGCTTGTAGAAATCCGCGGCTTTCAGCGCCAGCGGATCGGCGGGCTCCCAGCCATGGATGCCCGACGGCAGGACGAGCAGCGATCCGCGATGCGACATGTCGGCAAAGCGAAAGCCTCCATTGCCATAGGCCTCGATCGGCGCCTTGCCCGGGAAATGCGCCTCGCGGATGATGATGCCTTTGGCCATGGCTCTAGAACATGATGCCGAAACGGCGTCAGGTCGCCACCGCCTTGCCGTTCACCGGCTCCTCAGCCGAGGCCTGCGGCCTCAGCTTGAAGAGGATCAGCAGCGGCGCGGCGATGAAGATCGACGAATAGGTGCCGAACACCACGCCGAACAGCATCGCCAGCGTGAAGGAGCGGATCACCTCGCCGCCGAACAGCACCAGTGCCAACAGCGCCAGCGACGTGGTGACGGAGGTCAGCGTGGTTCTGGACAGCGTCTCGTTGATGGCATTGTTCAAGAGCTGCGGCAGCGGCATCTTCTTGTATTTTCGCAGATCCTCACGAACGCGGTCATAGACCACGATGGTGTCGTTCAGCGAATAGCCGATGATGGTCAGGATGGCCGCCAGCGACGACTGGTTGAACTCCAGCCCTGTCAAGACGAAGAAGCCGATCGTCATCACCACATCGTGCACCGTGGCCACGATGGCGCCGACGGCGAACTGCCATTCGAAGCGGAACCAGACATAGAGCAGGATGCCCGCCAGCGCGATCAGCATGGCGATCGTGCCCTGCTTGGCCAACTCGCCTGAGACCGTCGGCCCGACCACCTCGACGCGGCGGAAGTCATACTGGTCCTGCAGTTCGCCCCGCACCTTGTCGATCACGGTCTGCTCGGCATTCTCGCCGGCGTCCTGCGTGCCGACACGGATCAGCACGTCATTTGGCGCACCGAACTGTTGCACCTGGATCTCGCCGATATTGAGCTCGGAGAGCCTGTTGCGGATGTCGCCGAGATCGGCATCGCCCTTCTTGGACTGCACCTCGATTATTGAGCCGCCTTTGAAGTCGATGCCGTAGTTGATGCCAAGAGTCAGGAACCCGACGACAGACAGGATCGACAACGTGCTGGAGAGAGCGAAGGTCCAGCGGCGGATGCCCATGAACGGGATCTTCGTGCCTGGCGGAATGAAGGTGACCGGCGCGCGCGGCAGTTCCTTCGGCCGGGCGCGGCGCAGCCAGATCGACACCAGCATGCGGGTGAAGGTGAAGGCGGTGAAGACCGTGGTCAGAATGCCGATCGCGTAGGTGATCGCAAAGCCCTTGACCGGCCCTGTGCCCAGCCAGAACAGCACCACGGTGGCGATCAGCGAGGTGACGTTGGAATCGATGATCGTCGCCAGCGCCTTCGAGAAGCCGGTGTCGATCGCCTGGATCACCGAACGGCCGTTGCGTCGCTCTTCGCGGATGCGCTCATAGATCAGAACGTTGGAGTCCACCGCCATGCCGATGGTGAGCACGATACCGGCGATGCCGGGCAAGGTCAGCGTGGCGCCGAGCAGCGACAGCGCGCCGACGATCATTGCCACGTGCACAGCCAGAGCGATGTTGGCCAGGAAACCGAGGAACCCATAGGCGACGAACATGAAGGCGACGACGAGGATTGAGCCGATCACGCCAGCCACCTTGCCGGCGTGGATGGAGTCCTGACCAAGGCCCGGGCCGACCGTACGCTCTTCGATGATCGTCAATTTGGCTGGCAGGGCGCCGGCGCGCAGCAAGACGGCGAGGTCGTTGGCGCTCTCGGTCGTGAAATTGCCGGAGATCTGGCCGCTGCCGCCGAGGATCGGCTCGCGGATCACCGGTGCCGAAATCACCTGGTTGTCGAGCACGATGGCGAACGGCTTGCCCACATTCTGTTGGGTCGCCTGGCCGAACCTGGTCGCCCCGCGGGAATTGAACGTGAACGAAACCACCGGCTCATTGGTCTGTGAATTATAAGTCGGCGTCGCATTCGACAGGTCTTCGCCCGAGACGATAACGCGGTTCTCGACGAGGTAAGGAACCGGAGGGTCGTCCTGCGAATAAAGGACCGAGTCGCCAGCCGGCGGGCGATTCTTCATCGCGTCCTGGACCGGCACCGACGTGTCGACCATCTGGAACGTCAGCTTGGCGGTCTGGCCGATAATGTCCTTAAGCCTTTGCGGGTTCTGGAGCCCTGGCACCTGGACCAGGATGCGGTCGTCGCCCTGCCGCTGCACGATCGGCTCCGTCGTGCCAAGCGCGTTCACGCGTCGCTCCACCACCTCGATCGCCTGCGAGAGAGCGGTCGTGGTGCGGTATTTGATGCCCGCATCCGTGACGGTGAACTTCAACAGCCCAGGCTCGGAATCATCCAGCGCCATCGACTGCACGGAACCGCCGGCAAACAGGCCGGCGGTGACCGGATTGGTTATCGGCTTCAGCGCTGTCTTGGCGGCTTCGACCTGGCTCGCATCGTTGATGCGCACCTGCACGGTTCGGCCTGTTCCGCCAAGGCCGGTATATTGGATCTTGGCGTCGCGCAGCAGTGTCCTGATCTCGTCACGCGTCGTCTGCAGCTGATCCTTGATCAGGTCGTTCTGATCCATCTGCAGCAGGATGTGCGAGCCGCCCTGAAGATCGAGGCCCAGCGTCATCTGCCGCTTCGGCACCCAGCTCGGCAATTGCGCCAGCATGCTTGCCGGGAAGAGATTGGGCGCGGCGAGGATCACTGTGACGGCCACCGCGAGCCAGATCAGGATCATCTTCAGGCGCGAGAAATAGAGCATTCGTTTTATCCGTTCAGGCGTACAAGCGGCAGCGTTCCGCCATCGAGGTTAGGATTACTTCTTGGCGTTCTGGTTCGCCACCGGCTCGCCCTTGACGCGCACGTCCGAAATCGTCGAGCGCAGCGCCGTCACCTTGGTTCCGCCGCCAAGGTCGATCTCCAGCTCGTTGTCGTCGATCACCTTGGTCACCTTGCCGACGAAGCCGCCGCCGGTCACCACCGTGTCGCCGCGGCGCACCGCCGACAGCATTTCCTGGCGCTTCTTCAACTGCGCGCGCTGCGGCCGGATGATCAGAAAATACATGATCACGAAAATCAGGACAAACGGCAAAATCGAGATCAACATGTCTGGCGAGGCGCCGACGCCCTGGGCGTATGCCGGTGTAACGAACATCAAGAAACTCCTGGATGGTGAAATACCGCCGGGGCGGCCCCGCGAAATTTGGCCGGAATATAGTCGGTAAACTTGCCAATGCAACTGCGCTGCGAGCCCGATCCGTTGCTTTTCCAGCCGTTTGCGGCGTGCTAGAGCGTCGCAGCAGAAGCGGCTTCGAGGCCACCGAAAAGATCATGCTCCAACAAAAGCTTGGAGCTGGTTCTTGCAGCGATGTCATGGAAGCTGCTCCCACACGCTGAAATGCCTAAACAAAAAGACCTGATATGACCGACAGCCTGGACGCATTGAACAAGAAACTCGATCGCCTGATCGAGGCAGTCGCTCGCCTCGCTCCGCCGCCGGTTCCTCGGACCGATCTCGGTGTTGCCGACTGCTTCGTGTGGCAGGCAGACCCTGGCTTCCTGGAACCGGTGCGCAAGGTCAACCGCGTCGACATCGGCCTGATCCGCGGCGTCGACCGCGTGCGCGACATCCTGCTCGACAACACCGAGCGTTTCGCGTCCGGTTATGCGGCCAACAACGTGCTTTTGTGGGGCGCGCGCGGCATGGGCAAATCGTCCCTGGTCAAGGCCGTGCATGCCACGGTGAACGCATCCGACAAGCTCGAGCGGCCGCTGAAGCTGATCGAAATCCACCGCGAGGACATCGACACACTGCCCAAGCTGATGGGTCTCCTGAAGGCGGCCCCCTGGCGCTTCATCCTGTTTTGCGACGACCTTTCCTTCGATCACGACGACACGTCGTACAAGTCGCTGAAGGCGGCGCTCGAAGGCGGCGTCGAGGGCCGGCCCGGCAACGTCATCTTCTACGCCACGTCCAACCGAAGGCATCTGCTGCCGCGCGACATGATCGACAATGAGCGCTCCACCGCCATCAACCCTTCGGAAGCGGTCGAGGAAAAGGTCTCGCTTTCCGACCGCTTCGGCCTGTGGCTCGGTTTCCACAAATGCTCGCAGGACGAGTATCTCGACATGATCGACGGCTATGTCCGCTACCACGATCTGGCGATCGACCCCGAGCAGCTGCGCGCCGAGGCGCTGGAATGGGCAACCACGCGCGGCAGCCGTTCCGGCCGCGTCGCCTGGCAATTCACGCAGGACCTCGCCGGGAGGCTCGGCAAGCCGCTCAAGGATTGAGATCGGCTAGGTCCAGACCTGAAAAAGCCCGCTCCTTGCGGAGCGGGCTGAAGACGGCGGGC
This sequence comes from Mesorhizobium sp. CA5, assembly GCF_020165105.1. Lineage (NCBI taxonomy): Bacteria > Pseudomonadati > Pseudomonadota > Alphaproteobacteria > Hyphomicrobiales > Phyllobacteriaceae > Mesorhizobium > Mesorhizobium sp. CA5. The sequence continues at coordinate 231,524 of NZ_JAIUHJ010000009.1, forward strand.
CGGACTGGAGGTCAGGCGGCCCGCAAACGGTTCTTGTTCTATTCGAGGTAGCCGCTCGGATCGACCGGAGCCGAGTTCTTGCGCACTTCGAAGTGCAGCTTGGGCGAGTCGGTGGTGCCACTCATGCCGGACAGCGCGATCTCCTGGCCGCGCTTGACCTTCTGGCCGCGCTGCACCTCGATCGAGCTTGCATGGCCATAAACGGTGACCAGGCCGTTCTCGTGCCGCACCAGCACGGTGTTGCCGAATTCCTTGAGGCCGTCGCCGGCATAGATCACGACGCCGTTCTCGGCCGCCTTGATCGGCGTTCCTTCCGGCACCGCGATGTCGACGCCGTCCTTGCCGGAGCCGAAGCCCGAGATGACCCGGCCGCGCACCGGCCAGCGCATCTTGCCGATGCCGGTCGCGTCGGGCGCCACCGCATCGTCGTCCTCGGCCTGCTGGATGACCTTGGCGTCCTTCTTCGGCGGCGTATAGGAGGCGAGCGTCTCGGTGGTCTTGGCCGCCGGGGGCGTCGTTGCCGTCGTCACCGGATCGACCGCCGGCTTGGTGGCCGCGGGCTTTGCCGCGGCAACGGCGACCGTGCCGCCGGCCGGAACCTTGAGCGTCTGGCCGATCTTGAGCAGGCCGTCCTGCATGCCGTTGGCCTTCTTCAGCGCCACGACGCCGACGCCGGTCTTCCTGGCGATCGACGACAGCGAGTCGCCTTGCTGCACCGTGTAGGAGCCGCCGGCGCCGGCCGGCTTGGCCTCGGCCATCTGTGAAGCTGGCTTGGGGTCCTTCGAGCCGCTGGCCGCGGCCGACGTATCGACCTGAGCGGCCGACTTGCCGTCCTTGATTTTCGGCTGCTGCGGCAGCACCGCGACCTTCTCCGGCGCGCCGGCAGGCTGCTTCGGCGTATTCACCGGCTTGCCCTCGGCGACCTTCGGCTCCTTGCTGGAATAGGCATAGGCGGGAATGACGATCTTCTGGCCGCTGCGAATGCCCTTCTTCGGATCGATCCCGTTGACCTTGGCGATGGCATCGGCAGGCACGCGATAGTGCTGCGCCAGGCCCGAAAGCGTCTCGCCGTCCCTGACCACGATTTCGGTCGCATGCGGGGCAGCACTGGCGTTGCGCACGGCGTCGGGCTCGGCCGTCTTGAACGGCTTGGCCGGCGCGACGGTGTTGGTGGTCGTCCTGTCGACATGCGGTGCGGGGGCAAGTGCGGGAGCCGGAGCAAGTGCCGGGGCTGACGCTGTGCGCATCGGCCTGGCCGGCGCGGCGGCAGGCTGCGAGGGCGGCGGCAGCTGCTGCGCCGTGACCGGCTCGAGGCTCGAGCGGCTCACCGACTGGGTGTGGGTGCCGTCGACCGGTGCCGGCGCGACCGCGTCGCCCGGATAGGGCTGGTCGACATTCTGCTTGTTTATGATGGCGCGCTGATTGTTGGTGGACGACGTGAACACGTCGTCGACACCGTTGAAGCGCATCGACTGGGAACTGCACCCGGCCGCCGCGCCGGCAATCATCAGGACAGCGCAACCGCGCGCCAGATTACGTCTGTTTGCCTTCAAGTGATTGAATTGCATCGCACTAACCCGCACAGACCCGGTACAAACTGGTCACGATTAAAGCGCGTTAATGTTACTGGGCGGTTAACCCATTAGAATCCGACAAAAATTTTCTTAAAACATTGGCGGAAATTTTGGCGGGGGCTGTGAGGCCCTTAAATCACCATCGCGACGCTGCGCAGGATCGGCTGCAGCCTGACCATGCCGATGTCCTCGCGCTCGAAGCGGCTGCCGACCTTGGTGAGCTTGGCCAGCACCTGCTCGCCCTCTTCCGGACCGATCGGCGCGATGACGATGCCGCCGCTCGACAGCTGGTCGAGCAGGAAGCGCGGCAGGCTGTCGAAGGCGGCCCAGGCGACGATACGGTCGAACGGTCCTTCATTGGGCAGGCCATTCGAGCCATCGGCCTGGCGGACGATGACATTGCTGATCGCGAGCGCCTCGAAGCGCTGCTTTGCCTGCTCGGCCAGCGTCTTGTAGCGGTCGACGGTGATCACGCGCGCCGCAAGCCTCGACATGACAGCGGCCGTGTAGCCCGAACCGGTGCCGATCTCGAGCACGCGGTTGCCCGGCTCGATGTGGAGCGCGGCGATCACCGCCGCCTGCAGATCGGCGCCCTCGATCGCCTCGCCGCATTCGATCGGCAGCATGCCGTCCGACCACGCAACCGCATGGAACTGCGCCGGCAGGAAACCACGCCGCGGCGTCGCCTCAAAGGCGGCGACCAGCGCCTTGGGCGCCGCGCCCCTGCCCCGCAGCCTGAGCAGGAAAGCGGCAAAACCTTCGCGGTCGTCGATGCCCGTATTCATGCCAAAACCGTGTTCATGCCAAAACCCTATTTTATGACAGCGCCTTGGTCAGTTGGTCGCGGAGTTCATGGGCGGTGAGATCGAGCTGCAGCGGCGTCACCGACACCAGCCGATTGCGCAGCGCGTAGAGGTCCGTCCCCTTCTTGCCTTCGACGGGCTCGCGGCCGAAGCGCAGCCAGTAGTAAGGCAGGCCGCGCCCGTCGCGCCGCTCGTCGACCCAAAGGCTGTGCACCAGCTTGCCCTGCGCGGTGACGACGGTGCCCTCCACCTCGTCCGGCGCGCAGTTCGGGAAATTGACGTTGAGCAGCACGCCTTCCGGCAGCGGCGTCTCCACCAGTCTATTGAGCAACGCCGGCGCCAGCGCCTCGGTCGTCTCGTAAGGCACGACGCGATCCTCGCCGACATAGGAATAGGCCTGGCTTACCGCGATCGAGCGGACGCCGAGCAGCGCGCCTTCCATGGCGCCCGCAACGGTGCCCGAATAGGTGACGTCGTCGGCGATGTTGGCGCCGGAATTGACGCCGGACAGGATCAGATCCGGCGGTCCAGGCAGGATTTTTTTCGTGCCCATGATGACACAGTCGGTCGGCGTGCCGCGCACGGCATAGTGCTTCTCGCCGATCTTGCGCAGCCTGAGCGGTTCCGAGATCGACAGCGAATGCGCGTAGCCGGACTGGTCCTGCTCCGGCGCAACCACCCAGACGTCGTCCGACAGCGTGCGGGCGATACGCTCGAGCGACGCCAGCCCCTCGGCATGGATGCCGTCGTCATTGGTCAGCAGGATGCGCATCAAGTCACTTCGCTTCGATCTTGGCGAGACCACCCATGTAAGGCCGCAGCATTTCAGGAATGGTTACGCTGCCATCCTCATTCTGGTAGTTTTCGATGACGGCGATAAGAGCCCGGCCGACCGCGGTGCCCGAACCGTTGAGCGTGTGGACGAAGCGATTGCCCTTGCCGTCCTTGTCCTTGTAGCGGGCATCCATGCGCCTGGCCTGGAAATCGCCGCAGACCGAGCAGGACGAGATTTCGCGATAGGCGTTCTGCCCCGGCAGCCAGACCTCGATGTCGTAGGTCTTGCGCGCGCCGAAACCCATGTCGCCGGTGCAAAGCGTGACGGTGCGGAACGGCAGGCCGAGCCGCTTCAGCACCTCTTCGGCGCATTCAGTCATGCGCTCATGCTCGGCGAGCGAGCTTTCCTGGTCGGTGATCGAGACCAGCTCCACCTTGTAGAACTGGTGCTGGCGCAGCATGCCGCGCGTGTCGCGGCCGGCCGACCCCGCCTCCGAGCGGAAGCATGGCGTCAGCGCCGTATAGCGCAGCGGCAGTTTCTCATGCGCGGTGATCTCTTCGCGCACGAGGTTGGTCAGCGGAACCTCGGCCGTGGGGATGAGCCAGCGCCTGTTGTAAGGGTCAGACATATCCAGTGCAGCTGCAAATGTTTTGGCTAAATCGTGCAGCGGAGAGTCAAAACTTGTTTCCGCAACCAGATCCCGAAAATGATCCAGTTTTAGCTGATGCGAAAATAGCTGCGTTGCCGCGAATAGGTCCGACTCGAACTTTGGCAACTGTCCAGTTCCAAACATCGCATCGTTTTTTACCATCAATGGCGGGATGACTTCCTCATAGCCATGCTCGGTCGTGTGCAGGTCGAGCATGAACTGGCCGAGCGCCCGCTCCATGCGCGCCAGCTGGCTTTTCAGCACTGTGAAGCGCGAGCCGGACAGCTTCGCCGCCCGCTCGAAATCCATCATGCCGAGCGCTTCGCCGATCTCGAAATGCTCCTTCACCCAATTCGGACGCGTCGGCACCTCGCCGACGATGCGCTTGACGACATTGTCTTGCTCGTCCTTGCCGACCGGCACATCGTCAAGCGGCACGTTGGGCAGAACCGCCAGCGCGTCGTCCAGTGCCTTGTCGAGTTCGCGCTCGCGCGCCTCGCCATTCTGGATGAACGCCTTGATCTCGCTGACTTCGCCCTTGAGCTTCTCGGCGAGCGCTGAATCGCCTGAACGCATGGCGTTGCCTATCTCCTTCGAGGCGGCGTTGCGGCGTTCCTGCTTGACCTGCAATTCGCTGAGATGCGAACGCCGCGCTTCGTCCTTGGCGACCAGGTCGTCGACCGTGGACTGCGCTTCATCCGCCGGCCACGAGCGCTTCACCAGCGCTTCGACAAGGGCCTTGGGGTTGTCGCGAATCCATTTGATATCAAGCATGGTCGATCCTCAAAGCAATTCATGTCGCCCAGAAGTATGTCGCGGTTCTGGGACAACGACATGCATCAAAACTAAGACTTAAAGCGATGCGCTTTAAGGATCGAGGGCGTAAACCGCATCCGTCATCGATGCAAGACGGCGATCAGGACGACAGCCGCGATTTTCCCGGCTTGACGCCTTTGGCCTAGGCCGACGGCGCGTCCGGCGTGTTGCTGGCGGCAGAGCTCCCCGCCTCCGCCTGCTCGCGCGCTAGGCGGTCGCGCGCCTGGCTGCGTTCAATCATGCGCGAGGACCAGATGGCGACCTCATAGAGAATGATGGTCGGGATGGCGAGGCCGCACTGGCTCATCGGATCGGGCGGCGTCAGCACGGCCGCAACGACGAAGGAAAGGACGATCGCCCATTTGCGCTTCTCGGCCAGCGCCTGCGACGACAATATGCCGACGCGGGTCAAAAGACTGGTCACCACCGGCAGCTGGAACACCAGGCCGAAGGAGAAGATCAGCGTCATGATCAGGCTGAGATATTCCGACACCTTCGGCAGCAGCGAGATCTGCACCTGGTCGTTGGTGCCGGTCTGCTGCATGGCCAGGAAGAACCACATGACCATCGGGGTGAAGAAGAAATAGACCAGCGAGGCGCCCATCAGGAACAGGATGGGCGATGCGATCAGGAACGGCAGGAAGGCACTGCGCTCGTTTTTGTAGAGGCCAGGCGCGATGAACTTGTAGATTTGCGTGGCGATCAGCGGAAAGGCGATCACCATGCCGCCGAACATGGCGAGCTTCACCTGGGTGAAGAAGAACTCCTGCGGCGCGGTATAGATCAGCTCGACCTTATGCGGGTCGAGCCCTGCCCACTGCGTCGCCCATTTGAAGGGGACGACCAGAAGGTTGAACAGGCGCTTGGCGAAGAAGAAGCAGACGAGAAAGGCGACGAAGAAGCCGCCCAGCGACCAGATCAGGCGGCGGCGCAGCTCGATGAGATGCTCGATCAGCGGCGCTGACGATTTCTCGATTTCTTCCCGCTCCTTGTCCGAAACGCTCACTTGGTGCCGCCCGTCATCTTCTTGTCGTCGGTTGCCCTCTTCGCGGCCGGCTTCTTCGCCGCGGCAGGCGTTGTCTCAGTCTTGGGCGCGACCTTCCTGGCGGGCGCGGCGGCTTTAGCCGCAGCCGGCGAGGATTTGGCCGGCGCTTTCGCTGCCGACGCCTTTGATGCCGCTGCCGTTTTCGCCGCCGTGCTGGCGGTCCTTGCCTTGGCGGTCACGGCCTTTTTCGCCGGCCTGGCCGGCACGGCGGTGTCAGAAACCGGTGCGGTGACGGAGGCGTCGGTCATGGCCGGGAAGGCTGGAGCGGCAGAGCTAGCCTCGGGTCCACCGGCGCCAGGCAGGTCCGTCGCACCGTTCTTGAGCGGCTCGGCGGCCTGCGGCGTTTCCGCTGCCGGCGCCGCCGGATCGGCGGCCGGCTTGGGCTTCATCATCGTATCGACGCCGGCGCGCACATCGGCCGCGGCCTGCTCGAACGGATTGAGCTGCTTGCGCACCTCGTTCATCGGATTGAGGCCGCGAAGACTATCGATCGAGCTCTTCACATCGTCGAGCTCGGCTTCCTTCAGCGCTTCGTTGAACTGCTTCTGGAAGTCGCCGGCCATGGCGCGCAATTTCGCCGCGGTGCGGCCGAAGGTGCGCAGCATGTTGGGCAAATCTTTCGGCCCGACGACCACGATCATGACGACCGCGATCACCAGCAGCTCGCTCCAACCGACTTCGAACATGACAATCTATTCCGACGGGTGCCTGCCGCCCAAAAATGCGAAGCGGTTTTGGGACAACGGCATGCTCAAAGCAACAACCAAGCTCAGCTCTTGCTGACCTTTTCCTTGGCCGGCGAAACAGTCTCGTCAGCGCGATGCTCGACGGTACGCTTGTCGTCGGCGTCGTCGTCGGCCATGCCCTTCTTGAAGCTCTTGATGCCCTTGGCCATGTCGCCCATCAGTTCCGGGATCTTGCCGCGGCCGAACACCAGAAGCACGATGACCAGCACGATCATCCAGTGCCAAATCGAAAATGAACCCATAACAATCTCTCTCGAATGGTTTCCCTCGGCGATGATCTATGCGTTTTCGCTCGGGGATTCAAACACAACCGCTACGAAGTTGATAAAATGGCTAGCGGATGTCACGCACTTTCGGCGTGAGCGGCTTGCTACGAATCCGCGCAGGCTCTGCTAATAGACCATTCGCGGCGATTTGATGATCACTCGTCGGTGACGCGCGGCGTCAGCAGCCCGAGCTCCTCGAGGTCGATATCCGTCAGCGCATCCTCGTCTTCGGCGAGCGCGTCCGGGTCGGCCGGCGGCACCGGCATCGAGAAATTCGCCGGCATGCGCGTCGAGAGCAGGCCAGCGCCCTTCAGCTCTTCCATGCCGGGCAGATCGCGGATCTCCTCCAGCGCGAAATGATCGAGGAAAGCGTCGGTGGTGCCGTAGGTCACCGGCCGTCCGGGCGTGCGGCGGCGCCCGCGCATCCTGACCCACTCCGTTTCCAGCAGCGTGTCGAGCGTGCCCTTCGACGTTTCAACGCCCCTGATGTCCTCGATCTCGGCGCGCGTCACCGGTTGGTGATAGGCGATGATCGCCAGCACTTCGAGCGCCGCGCGCGAGAGCTTCCTTTGCTGCACGGAGTCCCGGCTCATCAGGAAAGCCAGGTCGCCGGCGGTGCGGAAGGCCCAGGCATCGCCCACCCGTACCAGGTTGACGCCGCGCTTGGCATAGATTTCCTGCAGATCCGCCATTGCGGCGGCAATGTTGACGCCTTCCGGCAGGCGCGCGGCAAGCTGCTTTTCGCTGACCGGCTCGGCACTGGCGAATATGATCGCCTCGGCCATGCGCACGGCTTCCGACAATTGCAGCCGCTCGGCCGGGTTTTCGATGGAACCCTGCTCGGCCACCTCGTCTTCCGGTTCGTCCTCGACCTTGAACGGGATGACCGACGCGTTGGCGCGTTCGCTCATGATACCACCTCGACTGCCCTTACCCCTTGCGCGCGGCCGCGCAGATAGATCGGCGCGAACACCTGATCCTGCCGCACTTCCAATTTGCCCTCGCGCACCATCTCGAGCGTCGCCGCGAAGGAACTGGCCATCGCCGTGCGCTTCTCCTCCGGCGCCGCCAGATATTCGATCAGGAAGCTGTCGAGCGTCGTCCAGTCGCCGACCGAGCCGATCAGCCGCGCCAGCACCTCGCGCGCATCCTTGAGCGACCACACGGCGCGCCGGGCGATCGTCACATTGTTGATCGCCTGCCGCTGGCGCTGCTGCGCATAGGCGGTGAGCAGATCGTAGAGCGAAGCCGAAAAGCTGTTGCGCTTCTCGACAATGACCATTTCCGGCATGCCGCGCGCAAAGACGTCGCGGCCAAGGCGGTTGCGGTTCACCAGCCGCGCCGAGGCGTCGCGCATGGCTTCAAGGCGCTTCAGCCGGAATTGCAGCACCGCCGCCAGTTCCTCGCCGCTTTCGCCCTCCTCGCCCGGCTGTTTCGGGATCAAGAGCTTCGACTTCAGGAAAGCCAGCCACGCCGCCATCACCAGATAGTCGGCGGCAAGCTCGAGCCTCAGCGCCCGCACTTTTTCGACGAAGGCCAGATATTGCTCCGCGAGCGCCAGGATAGAAATGCGCGCCAGATCGACCTTTTGGTTGCGGGCAAGATGCAAAAGAAGATCGAGCGGGCCTTCGAAACCCGCCACGTCGACGACCAGCGACGGGTCGCCGGTCAGGCGTGAATCGTCGTTCTCGGCCCACAGGCGGTCCATCGGTGCGGCCTTCGCGGCCTTGCCTTCCAATGTCTCCGCCACTTGCCTTTCGTCCCTTCGGTTCAGGCCACCGCTTCGAAATAGGTGGCGAATTCTGCGCGTATGGCCGTTTCGTCGGCGACGTCGCGATCCTTTATATAGGTCAGCGCCCGCTCGGCGCGCTGCAAAGACTTGCCTGACAGCGCCGTCGTGCGCGACGCGATCCCCGACATCTCCTCGAAAACGCCGTTGCAGTGAAGGACGAGATCGCAGCCGGCCGCAAGGATCGAGGCCGCCTTTGTCGGGAAATCCCCAGAAAGTGCCTTCATCGACGTGTCGTCGCTCATCAGCAGCCCGTCGAAGCCGATCTCGCCGCGGATCACCTGATCGACGACCTTGGCGGACGTCGTCGCCGGATTGTCGGGGTCGACTGCGCTGTAGACGACATGCGCCGTCATCGCCATCGGCAGCTCGTTCAACGCCTTGAACGGGGCAAAATCATGCCGTCTGAGTTCATCGAGCGGCGTATCGACGGTCGGCAGCGCGAAATGCGTGTCGGCAAAGGCGCGGCCATGGCCGGGAATATGCTTCATCACCGGCAGCACGCCGCCCGACATCAGCCCCTTGGCCGAGGCCCGGCCAAGCTCGATCGCGGCGTTGGGCTCCTTGCCATAGGCACGCGCGCCGATGACGTCGCTGGCGCCTTCGACGGGCACATCGAGCACCGGCAGGCAGTCGGCGGTGATGCCGAAGCGCGAGAGATCGAAGGCATGCAGCCGTGCCATCAGCCAGGCGGCGCGGCGGCCGGCCTCGCGGTCGTCGCGCCATAACGCGCCAAGCGCGCCGCCGGCCGGGTAGTTCGGCGCCAACGGCGGACGCAGGCGCTGCACCCTGCCGCCTTCCTGATCGATGAAGACCGGAGCCTCCGGGCGACCGACGCAGTCGCGCATCGAGGCGACGAGGTCGCGGATCTGCCCGGCTTCGCCGATGTTGCGCGCAAACAGGATGAAGCCCCAGGGACGTTCGTCCCGATAGAAATGGATTTCGTCCTCTGTGAGGGATTTCCCGGCGCAGCCGAGGATCATGGATTTTGATTCGCTCATGCCCGGAAGCTTAAGGCTTTGAGCGAGCAAAGGGAATCACCCCTGCCCTCGGACCAGCCAAAGCCCGCAACCGTCCACAACGAAAAGCCGGCGCGGCCTTTCGGCGGCGCCGGCTTTGATAGGCTTGATTTAATCAGCGCGATACGAAGCAGTTGCCGCCGGCCGCCTTGTAGCTGGTGCAAAGGCTGATCGCATCGTTGCGCGACTGGGCCGCAACGCGGACGCGGTAGAAGGTACCCTTGCCCGCGACCTCGGCCTTGACGATGTTGGCCGTGCGGCCGGACAGCACGCCGCCATAGCGGCGCTGCAGGTCCTGATAGGTCGACTGCGCGCTTTCGACCGTCGGCTGCGAGGCGATCTGCATCGACCACGAGCCGCCGCCGCCGGCCGCCGCCGGATCGATCGAAGCGACCTGGTCCGGCTTGACCTCGCCGACGATATCGACCGGCTGGTCGGACGGACGCGCCGGCGCCACCGGCGCCACTGCCGGCGTGTTGGCCGACTGCGCCTTGGCTTCAGTCTTCTTCGCGGGTTTCACCGGCTTGACGGCCGGCGCATCGGCCTGGTCCGTAACGGCCTGGCCCGCGTCGGAAGCCACGGTTCCCGTCTGCTGGCCGTCGGAGGCCGGCGCGACATGTTGCGGCGCCGGATCGCTCGGTTCGGCCGCGGCGACCTTCGGCGCAGCGGCTGGAGCCGGGTCCTCGCGCGGCACCAGCGAGCCGTCGGGTTTCACCATCATCGTCTTCACCTTGCGCGGCGCGACGGCGACGACATCGTTGTTGGCGGTGTTCTCGGCATCCTGCTGCAGCACCTGGGCGATGCGGTCTTCCGACTTCGGCGCCGGTGCCGCCGGCTGCGCGCTTGCCGGCGCGGTAGGCTGCGCGCTTGCGGGCGCGGCAGGTTGCGTGCTTGCGGGCACAGCCGCTTGCTCGACGCCGGGCAATGCTGTGCCTGGATCGCCGGCGGCGTCAGTGCCGGCCGCGGCGCCGTTATCGTTGGGCGAAAGGTCGACCACACGGCTCTGCGGCGGTTCCTTCGATGCCAGATCCACGGGCTGCTCGGTGGTGTTCACCAGCTTCTGCTGCACCGGCTCGGCCGGCTTGGCCGCGCCGCCGCCCTTGGCGACCGCGTCGTAAACCTTGTTGTCCTGGTTCGGCACCACCGTGCCGCCCGGATTTTCGGGCTTCACCTTGATCGGCGAATTGTCGGCCTTGACGATCACCGGGGCCGCGCTGCCGCCTTTGCCGCCGAAGGAGAAGACCAGCGCGCCAAGGCCGCCGAAAACCACCACTGCGCCGACAAGCGCCGCGATCATCACGCCGCGCCTGCGCGGCTGCGCCGCTTCGCGCTCGGCAAGCCCGGGGATCGCCATCGCTTCTTCGAGCTCGGGATCATAGTCGAGCTCATCGGCGGCGAATTCGTCCGCCTGCGAAACCGGCCGGCTGCCGGGCAAATCATCGGCATCGTAATCATTCGCGGCGGCAAGCGCAGCCGGGGTCACCGGAGCCGCCGGAGCCTCGGCACGCAAGTCGCGACGATCATAACCATTGAAGCCGGCATTGTAGGATTCGTCGTCATAGCTGCGGCTCTGTGTCGGCGCCGACGCGATCTCCGTCGCGTTCATGTCGGTGAGCAAGCTGGCGAATTCCGCATCGAGATCGTCATATGCGGGTGCGGCCGGCTGGTCCTCTTCGAAGCTGAGCTCCGGAATGTCGAGGTCGTCCGCGAGCGCGACCACCCGCTCCGGCACGTCGACCGTCTCGACGTCGGGCATGTCATCATGCTCGTGGGGGTGTTGTGGAGGCACAGGCGCCTGCGCCGGCTTGGCGTAGGCGGAATAATCCGTAGCCGGTTCGCTGCGGTAGGCCGGCGCCGCCACCTGCATTGGCGCTGAAGGCGCGGTCATCTGCACCGGCGCCGAGGCTGCCGGCTGCGCAGCAAACGAAGCCTGCACCGGCGGAGCGGCGGTCGGGGTCGAGCGACTCCACGACCTTGCCGGCTCGGCGTTCGTCGAATGCAGCCAATCGGACGAATTTGCCTTCGCCCGGGCGGCCTCCTGCTCGGCCTCGATACTCCGGGCGAAAGCGGCGCCGAATTCGTCGTCATCAAAATCGACCGCGGGCTCTGCCTTGGCCGAGGTTGCAAAATCCTGATGATCGAGCTCGCTGGCGAGCAGGTCGTCCAGGTCGCTTTCGACCGGCAGATCGCCCTGGCCGCTCTGCGACGGCTGCTGCTCGTCGAGAGTCCAGTCGAGATCGTCGGTCTCGGTCTTCTCGCTTTCGTAGTTCGCAGGTTGCACAACCAGCCGGGGCGCGGGAGCAGGCTCCCTGACAGCCGGCATCGGCCGCGCAGTCATGGCGCCAAGCAGCGCATTGAGCTCGTCTTCCAGGCTGCGCTCGCTGGCGGCCGGCTTCACGGGTTCAACGGCGGCGCTCGGCGGAACCGGAGCGGCGACCACGGGAGCCGCCGCCTCGGCGACGGTCGGCTGCAGCGCGGCAACAGGCTCGACGGCCGGAGCTTGCGGCTCCTCGTTCAACGCATCGCGAAAGCTCAACTCGAAATCGTCATCGAGGGTCAGCGCGGCGGCAGGTTCGGGCGCGGCCAGCTCCGGCTCGGCGGCGGCCGTCTCGGCCGGCGCCTCGACAGCCGGCGCAGGCTCGTCGTCAAGCGACGGCTCAGGCTCCCCAAGATCCTGGCCGAGATCCATATCCTGGCCGAGATTGATATCGACATCGGTCATCGCCTGATCGAAATGACCGGCAAAATCATCCTCGGAAATCAGCGGGGCGGCTGCGTGAGCTTCGACCGGCTCGGCGGCCTGCGCATGCTGCTCCGGCTCGTGGCTCTCAAACGACAGCTCGTCTTCGAGCGACATCTGGACCGCGTTGTCGAAATCGGCGTCGAACGCCGCCTCGCTTGCGGCCTGCATGGCCTCGACGGCGTCCTGACGCGCGTCAGCCGGCTCTTGATCGTCGAGGTTGGCGAGCTCTTGATCGTCGAGATTGGCAGGCTCGTGATGGTCGAGCTGGAAATCCTGGTCCAGCGAAGCCGCCATTTCCCGGTCGATCGCAAGACCATCTTCGACCGGCGAGACATCAAGCGAACTGGCGACGGCCTTGTCGAAATCGTCGTCGAAAGCGACTTCCGGCTCGGAAGCTTCTTCTGGCACCGGCGCGAAATGCGCCTCAGATCCAAAATGCGCCTCTGGCGCGACTTCCGGTTCGGGCGCCGCCTGCGGCTGCGGCGCAAAATCCGGCTCCGGCGCACGGGCCACGGCGAAGTCGGCATAATCCGCCGCGTCGTCGAATACGAAATCCTGCTCGAAGGAAGCGGTAAGCTCGTCGTCATTCGCGGCGGCGCTGGCAGCCTCGAAGGCCGGCTCTTTGCTGATCTGATGCAGTGCAGCCTGCTGAGCGACCGGCGCGCTTTCCTCGACGGTGTCGAACTCGCCCATCAACTCCTTCTCGAGGTCGATGTCGAAATCGTCAGCCTCCACGGCCTGATTGGCCTTCTCGGCCGCCGGGGCCGGCTGCCGCACCGGCTGGCGCGGATCGAAACCCATGATCCGGGTCAGTTCAGCGAACGGATCATCGTCGGCGATGTCGTTGTGGTCGGCTACTTTCAGCGGGGTTCTGTCTGCCATTATTGTTCCCGAACTCGCACACAGTCGGACGCCATGGACGTCGCGCAGGGTTGGCCCTTACCAGCGCAATGTGGGCAAAAGGTGACAGGTTTTTTAGTTAAACCTAACGCATTTCGATGGGCGCGTCTGCCCCGATAAGCGTCAAGCCGGAAGTCAAAACATCCGAAACAGCCTGCACCAGCCCTAGTCTGGCATAAGTTGATTCTCGGTCGTTAACCTTAACAAAACGTAAGTCCTGGTTGTCGTTGCCGCGATTCCACTGTGCATGGAAGCCGGAAGCCAGATCGTAGAGGTAGAATGCCAGCCGGTGGGGCTCCAGCGAAAGCGCCGCGGATTCGATCAGCCGGGGATATTCGGCCAGCTTCCGGATCAGCGCGATCTCGCCCTCGTCGGCCAGCGCAGCCACCGAGGCCGCGAGCCGGTTGCGATCGAAGTTCGCCTCGCCGAGCTGCTCGCTCGCCTGCCTGAAAACGGAATGGCAGCGCGCCGACGCATACTGCACGTAGAACACCGGATTGTCCTTCGACTGCTCGGTGACCTTGGCGAAGTCGAAATCGAGCGGCGCGTCGTTCTTACGGTAAAGCATCATGAAGCGGATCGGGTCGCGGCCGACCTCCTCCACGACCTCGCGCAGCGTGATGAAATCGCCGGACCGTTTCGACATGCGGACCGGCTCGCCGTCGCGGAACAGTTTTACGAGCTGGCAAAGCAGCACGGTGAGCTTGACGGTATCGCCGGCAACCGCGCGCGCCAGCGCTTCGAGCCGCTTGACGTAGCCGCCATGGTCGGCGCCGAGCACATAGATCAGGTCGACGAAGCCGCGGTCGACCTTGTCCTTCAGGTACGCGACGTCGGCGGCGAAATAGGTGAACGAGCCGTCCGACTTGACCAGCGCCCGGTCCATGTCGTCGCCGACCGCGGTCGAGCGGAACAGCGTCTGCTCGCGGTCTTCCCAGTCGTCCGGCTTCTCGCCCTTGGGCGGCGGCAGCTTGCCTTTGTAGATGTGACCCTTCAGCGTCAGGTCGGCGATCGCCGCCCGGATCTTCTTGGCGTTCTCGGCATGCAGCGTGCGCTCGGAGAAGAACACGTCGTGATGCACGTTGAGCAGCGCCAGATCCTCGCGGATCATCGCCATCATCGCGTCGACTGTGCGGTCCTTGACGATCGCCAGCGCCTCCTCTTCCGGCATCTGCAGCAGGCCGCGGTCAAATTCCATGGCTAGCGCCTGGCCGACGGGGACCAGATAGTCGCCCGGATAGAGACCGGACGGGATCTCGCCGATATCGTCGCCGAGCGCTTCACGATAGCGCAGCAACGCCGAGCGGCCGAGCACGTCGATCTGCGAGCCGGCGTCATTGATGACGTATTCCTTGGTCACGTCGTAGCCGGCGAAGGCCATCAGATTGGCCAAAGCATCGCCGACCACGGCGCCGCGGCAGTGGCCAACATGCATGGGGCCGGTCGGGTTGGCCGAGACATATTCGACATTGGCCTTGCGGCCGCCGCCGACGGTCGAGCGGCCATAATTGCGCCCCTCGCCGAGCAACGCCGCTAGGTGCGTGTGCCAGAATGCGTCCTTCAGCCTGAGATTGACGAAGCCCGGCCCGGCGATCTCGGCCGAGGCAATATCAGCGTCGCCCCGCAGCGCTTCGGCCAGTTTTTCGGCAAGCGCGCGAGGGTTCTGTCCGGTGGGCTTTGCCAGCACCATCGCCGCATTGGTCGCGAGGTCGCCATGGCTGGCGTCACGCGGCGGCTCGACCGCGACACGCGACAGGTCGGGCGCGGCTCCATCCTTGTCTTTCAGGTCAAGGGCTTCGACGGCTTTTATGATCCGCGCGTTGAAATCGGCGAAGATATTCATCGGAAGTGCTCTGGGCTTTAAGAGGCGACCGGCTCGATGGCCGGCAAAATCGAGGCTCGCCCTAGCTCAAATCGGGCGTATGGTCAAACAGACGCCGATGTTCCTTGAGCGCATAGGTGTCGGTCATGCCGGCCAGGAAGTCGGCGACGCTGCGCGCCTTGATGCGGTCCTCGGCCCGGTCGAGCCCTTCGCGCCAGCCATCGGGCATAGCGCACGGATCGGCGAAATAGACGTCGAACAGCTCGCGCACGATCTGTTCGGCATCGGCCCGCACCCGCATAACCTCCGCATGCCGGTAGAGATGCTTGTAGAGAAAGGCCTTCAATTCCTTTTCGGCCGCCGCCATGCTGGCCGAGAAGGTCACCAGGGTCTCGCCGGCCGCTCGCACCGCATCGGCGCTGTCCGGCTTGAGCCGCTCGATATTGGCGATGGTCGATGCGATGACATCCTCGACCATCAGCGTGATCTGCCGGCGCATCAGCTCGTGGCCGGTGCGAACATCGTCGAGCTGAGGATATTTGGCACGCACGCTGTCCAGGATCGAGCCGGGCAGACCGACCTCTCCAAGCATATCCAGCGTCAGCAGGCCGGCGCGCAAGCCGTCGTCGATGTCATGGGCGTTGTAGGCAATGTCGTCGGCGATCGCCGCACACTGAGCCTCGATGCCGGCGAAGCGGTCGAGCTCGATGTCGTGCAGCTCCGAATAGTCGCGGATTGCCTGCGGCACCGGGCCCTTGAGCCCCTTCCCGCTCGCGTCGGTCAGCGGGCCATTGTGCTTGACCAGCCCCTCCAGCGTTTCCCAGGTGAGGTTCAGCCCGTCGAATTCGGCATAGCGCCGCTCGAGCCGCGTCACGATACGCAGCGACTGGGCGTTGTGATCGAAGCCGCCCCAGGTCGCCATCTTCTCGTTGAGCGCGTCCTCGCCCGTATGGCCGAAGGGCGTATGGCCGAAATCATGCACCAGCGCCACGGCTTCGGCGAGATCCTCGTCGCCGCGCAATGCCCGTGCCAGCGCGCGGGCGATCTGCGCCACCTCGATCGAATGCGTCAGCCGCGTGCGGTAGTGATCGCCCTCATGCGCGACGAACACCTGCGTCTTGTGCTTCAGCCGGCGAAAGGCGGTGGAATGGATGATGCGGTCGCGGTCGCGTTGGAACGGTGTGCGGGTCGGGCTTTCCGGCTCGTCGAACAGGCGACCGCGCGAGCGCGCCGGATCGCTCGCATAGACGGCGCGCGGCCGGTCGCCGAACCCGATGTCGCCGAGAGCATCCTTGCCCTGCCGCTCGTCCATTGATCCACCAGTTGACTTGGCCCCGCCCGCTTCATACCTATCATGTGAAACCGAAAGCAAGGTGACGCCGATGGGCGCGGATGCCAAGACTGCCATGAAGGTCGAGATGACCGATGCCGCGGCGAAGCGGATCGCCAGGATTGTTTCCGGCGAACCGGGCAAGACGGCGCTGCGCGTTTCCGTCGAAGGCGGCGGCTGCTCCGGCTTTTCCTACAAATTCGATTTGGTAGGCGACCGCAACGATGACGATGTCGCCATCGAGAAGGACGGCGCAACCATCCTGATCGACGACCTGTCGCTGGTCTATATGGGCGGCTCGGTGATCGACTTCGTCGACGATCTGATGGGCCAGTCCTTCCAGATCAGGAACCCGAACGCGGTCGCCTCCTGCGGCTGTGGCACGAGCTTTTCCATATAGTCCGATGCCTGCCATCGGCGCGGTCCGTCAGGTCGCGCTCTCGGCTGGCCGCGATCTCGATGCGACGCTTGCTTTCTGGCGCGACGTGCTTGGTCTGAACGTGCACGCTCGCTACGACCCGCCCGGTATTGCCTTCATTATGGCCGGTGACGTGCGCCTCCTCTTCACTGACGGCGTTCCGGCCGGCACCGTCTATTTCGACATCGCCGGCCTCGAAGCCTTCCACGCCGAGGCGAAAGCCGCGGGCATTCCCTTCACCGCGCCGCCGACGCTCGTCCACCGCGACACCGAGGGGCGGTTCGGCCCGGCGGGGGAAAGCGAATGGATGGCCTTTCTAAAGGACCCCGCAGGCAATACGATCGGCCTCGTCGAACGCCTGCCGCCCGAAGAGCATTGAGGTCCTCATGAAGATCGTCACCTGGAACATCAACGGCGTTCGCGCCCGCATCGGCAACCTCACCCACTGGCTGACCGAAAGCGCGCCGGACATCGTGTGCCTGCAGGAGATCAAGACTGTCGACGACCAGTTCCCGCGCGCAGAGATCGAGGCGCTGGGCTACAATGTCGAGACCAACGGCCAGAAGAGTTTTAACGGCGTCGCTCTTCTGTCGAAGCTTCCCTTCGACGAGGTCAATCGCGGCCTGCCGGGCGACGATGCGGATGATCATGCCCGCTTCATCGAAGGCGTTTTTTCCACCGACCAGGGCGCCTTGCGCGTCGCTTCGCTCTATCTGCCGAACGGCAATCCGGTCGACGATGAACGGAAGTTTTCCTACAAGCTCGCCTGGATGGCGCGGCTGGAGCGTTGGGCGCAGGAGCGGCTGCGGCTCGAGGAAGCGCTGGTGCTGGCTGGCGACTACAACGTCATTCCCGAACCCGCCGATGCTCGGTTTCCCGAAAATTGGCTGGGCGACGCGCTGTTCCAGCCGCAGACGAGGCAAGCCTTCCGCCGGCTGAAGAATCTCGGCTTCACCGAAGCGGTGCGCGCCGTGACCGACTCGGCCGGCGTCTACACCTTCTGGGATTATCAGGCCGGCGCCTGGCAGAAAAACAACGGCATCCGCATCGACCACCTGCTGCTCTCGCCCGAAGCCGCCAACCGCTTCTCGTCGGCCTCGGTGGAAAAGCACGTCCGCGCCTGGGAAAAGCCGTCCGACCACGTGCCGGTCGCCATCGACCTCAGCCTGCAGCCCGCCTGAGACGTTGCCAGGCACCCTGACCCAGTATCGCCACAAATCCCGTCTTTGATGCGGCTTGCTGTGGGGGTTGAATGGCGATCCGATTTCTTTTCTGGCCAGCCGGCCTTGCCTTGGCGCTTGCCGCGCCGGCGCCGTTGCTGGCGGCGCCAACCTGTCTTGCCAACGGCAAATCCTTCAACGTCGGCGAGACGGCGTGCCTGACGCTGGCCGGCGAGAGTTACCTCGCCCGCTGCGACATGGTTCTCAACAACACGTCCTGGACCAGGATCAAGGACGAATGTCCGGGCGAAGCGCCAAAGCCGCACCCGACATCGCTTTCCACCCCGATGCCCGGCCAGACGCCGACGGAGCCGACCGAGAACTGAGGCTTCGTTGATCTCCCCACCATCCAGGTTACGCTATGCACACATCTTCTGTGACTGGCGCGACTGATCAGGCCGAGGCTTGATTGCCAGGTGGTTCCCCCAATCCGTCGCTGCTTCGCAGCGCCACCTTT